>CADAGA010000097.1 GCA_902787275.1 Oscillospiraceae bacterium
CATCGCCGCCAAAACGAGAAGCAGCGCCGCTGCTCTGCACCGTGAACCCACACGCATCACCTGCCACCGCTATGGTATGCAGGCGCAGGTCCGGTTTATTCCGCTTCGTCCGCTGCGGGAACGTCCGCGTCGCCCTTTTTGGTGAACTTCTCCACCGCGCCGGACACCTTGTCGATCACGTCCGGAACCATGCCGATGATGCGCTCCGCCTGACCGCCCTCGGCAGCGATATGTTTGATGCTCACTTCGCCGTGGTTGACGACGAGGAAAGCGATCGGCGTGATCGTGATGCCCGCGCCGCCGCCGCCGCCGAACAGCTCCGCGTTCGACTTGCTCGGCAGATCGGAACCGCCCGACGCAAACCCGTAAGTCACCTTGGACACGGGAATGATCGTGACGCCGCCCGCTTCGATCGGGTCGCCGATGATCGTGCTGACGTCCACAAGATCACGCACTTTTTCGATCGTGGTCCCCAGGATGCTCGCAGCTGCATTTTCTTTGCTCATGGTTGCACATTCCTTTCTATGGAAAGTTGTTTTTTACGTTTGAACGCGCGCACGCGTGTTTTCAGGAAAGCGATGAGCCCCCTGAACACGAAGCGCATCAGCGCGTTTGTCAGTTTGATCGGACGCACGGACAGGATGAACCAAACTGCCGCCGTGCTCTTGTCCGCAAGGTAGTCCGCCTGCACATCAGCGTCGTACTGACGCACGGTCAGGTTCGTACAGATGTATCCCAGCGCCGGATAGACCGCCGCGCACGTCTTGCCGAACGCCAGCGCGGTCTCGGCTGCGTCCCGCTTGCTCACGCGCAGGCGCAGCATCAGCTTTTCCAGCACAAACGAGCGCTTGAAGATGTCGCCGAGCATCGTGTTCAGCGCCCCGAGGACGTCCGCCAGAAACTGCATCGTTCCGTCGAAGCCCTGCTCGTGGTAGAAGCGCATGACGATGTTTTCGCCCTTCGGTTTTTCTTCCTTCGGTGCTTCCTCCGGCTTTTCTTCCTTCTCGGGTTTTTCTTTCTTCGGCTTTTCTTTTTTCGTTTTTTTTTCCTTGGCGGGCAGCAGACGGAAACGCAGTCCCAGCACGCGCAGGAACACCTCGAAATCGTCCTCGTATCGCAGCTCCACGCCGATCTTGACGCAGAAAAGAAGCACGATGGCCGCAATGATCCCCAGAATGATATACAGCGCGATCATGGTTCTCCTCCTCCCGTCAATGAAATGTGTTTATGGTTTACGCATCCGGCAGATCGTACATCTCTTCCCCATCCTCCGGGACGTCGTAGAACGTGTACTGATCCTTGTCCACCGCTTCTTCATCCGGCGGCGCCGGCGCTTCCTCGACCGTCTGCTGTGCTTCGGGCATATCCTCGAGCCGCGGCAGATCCTTTTCCGGCAGCTCCGGCAGCTCCGTCAGCGACGACATGCAGAAGCACTTGAGAAAATCGGGCGTCGTGCCGTACAGCAGCGGCCGTCCGGGCAGCTCGAGCCGCCCTTTTTCTTCGACGAGCCCGCGCATGCAGAGCGTGTTGACGACGCTCGAACAGTCCACGCCGCGCACCTGCTCGATATACGATTTGGTGACGGGCTGGTTATACGCGATCACCGCGAGCACCTCGAACGCCGCGGACGAGAGCGGCGCATTCTTCTTGACTTCGAGAACGCCGCGGATCACGTCCTGAAACTGCGTGCGCGTGCAGAGCTGATAGCGATCCTCCATGCGCACCAGACACAGTCCGCTTTCCCGTTCGTCCAGCTCCGCGCCGAGACGCTCCAGTATTTTGGCGGTATATTCCTCATCCAGCTCCAGCGCTTCCGCGATCCGCACGAGCTCCAGCGGTTCCCCCGCCGCAAACAGGATCGCTTCCGCAGCAGCCTGTAATTGCTGTACCTTCAATCGTTATCCCTCCGCTTTGTCCGTCAGTTCGATCACCGTGTTTTCCCCGTCGCCCTCGATCGTCACACGCTTTGCCTTTGCGAGCGACAGCACCGCCAGGAACGTCGCCACCATCTCCGACCGCGAGCCGGACTGCTCGAACAGCGAAATGAAGCGGTGCTTTCCGCTGCCCTGCAGACGGTCCAGCAGGAAGGAAATGCGCGAGGCGACCGACACGATGCGGTGCGCGACGATGCGCGAGAACGCCTCGACCGGCGGCGGCAGACGACGCTTGCCCTTGCCGACGGCGGATATGTACGCGCGGTAAATCTCGTACGGCTCGTGCGTGCGCGTATAGGTCATGTCCACAGGGAACTTGACCGGCGAGCGTGAAAAGAAGCCGAAACCGTTCGCCTGTTTTTCGAGCTTTCCCGCGAGAATCTTGCAGTCCTGGTACGCCAGAAGCTCGCCGCGCAGCTCCCGCGTCAGCTCCTCCGCCTCCTCATGGACGGGCAGGAGCGAAACGGTTTTGATATACACCAGACGCGCAGCCATCTCCAGAAACTCGCTGGCGATGTCGAGATCCTCCTCCTGCATCCGGCGCATATAGTCGAGATACTGCCCGACCAGCTCGAGGATCGGCACGTCGTTGATGCTGACCTTGTGCTTGCTGATGAGGTGCAGCAGCAGATCCATCGGTCCTTCAAAGACGTCGATCTTGTAAGAAATCTTTTCCATGGTTTACCTCACAAACGGCAGCGACGTCAGTTTTTCCAGACCGTCGATCACGACGTCCGTCAGCAGACCGAGCGGGCGCGTCAGGATGCCGGTCAGAAGCAGCACGAACAGACCGATCATGATATACCGCTCGTACTGCATGATTTTATAGTACGTTTCGTTCGGGATCAGCGCCGTCGCGATCCGCGACCCGTCCAGCGGCGGGATCGGCAGCAGATTGAATACGGCAAGCGAAACGTTGATATATGCCGCGTAGTAGAAGAAGTAAGCCAGAATAAGTGTAAAATCGCTCGTTCCGTGAACCCCGAACACCCAGCGCAGAATGAGAAACAGGATCGCCATGACCAGATTGGACAGAGGACCCGCCAACGCCACGATCGCCATGCCCGCCTTGGGGTTTTTGAAGTTGCGCATATTGACCGGCACGGGCTTCGCGTAGCCGAATCCCACCAGAACGATCATCAGGCAGCCCCACAGATCAAGGTGCGCGAAGGGATTGAGCGTCAGCCGTCCTTTGCGCCGCGCCGTCGGGTCGCCCAGACGATCGGCGACGACCGCATGCGCAAATTCATGAATGGGCAGCGTACAGAATACGACAAAAATGCTTGACAGCAAGCCTGCCACCATCTGCATGGAAAAGCCGCTGCGGATAAGCTGAAGCAGCATGAACTCTCAATCCTTTCTGAAAACTGTAACAAATCGCTGCGTCCCGAGGTAGTCGGGTTCGGTCTGCGCGCACGGGAACAGCGCTGAGATCTCCGGCGGCTGTCCTTCGCCGCACTCCATCAGAAGAAAACCGCCGTCCGCAAGAAGAGGGAACCATTTATTTCGCAGCGCGCGGTAAAACGTCAGACCGTCCGCGCCGCCATCGAGCGCCTCCCGCGGCTCCCGGCGCACTTCGGCGGGGAGCGTCGGCAGCTCCGACGCGGGGATATACGGCGGGTTCGAGACGATCCCATCCGCTCGGGGCAGCCCGTGCGGCACGTCCTGCAGCATATCGCACAAAACCGCATGGGCATTTTGTGCAGAATGCACGATTATATTCTCCCGCAAGCATGCAAAGGGAATATCATATTTTTCAAAGAGATAAACCTGTACGTCCGGCCGGCGCAGCGCGACGCTCAAACCGATGCAGCCCGTTCCGGCGCACACGTCGTAAAGCACCGCGTTTTCCGGCAGAAGCGAAACCGCTTTTTCGCAGAGGAACTCCGTCTCGGGGCGCGGGATGAGCACGCCCTCCCGCACGCGGAACCGGTTGCCGCAAAACGTCCATTCTCCGAGGATATACTGCAGCGGCTCGCCCGACGCACGGCGCGCGATCCGATCGAGATACGCCTGCCGCACTGTTTCGCTCGGCGTCTCGCCGTATGCCAGAACGAGGTGCGTGCGGTCAAGACCGGCACAGTCCTCCAGAAGACAGCGCGCATCGAACGCGGCGTCCAGCGTTCCGGCGTTTTCAAGCGCCGATTCTCCCTGACGCAGCAGACTGCGGTAGTCGTTACTGCGCATCCGCGCCGTCCGCTTCTTCCGCGTTTTCGACCGCATCCACGATCTCCCGAAGCTCCGGGATCTCTGCCTGCAGCTGATCGGGATCGGTCACGCTTTCCGGCGTTTCCGGTTCTTCGTCCAGAACCGCCTTCAGCGCGGCAATGCCGACCTCGATGATGTCGTCGGTCGGTTCCTTCGTGGTGATGCGCTGCATCCACAGTCCCGGTGCGGCGCAGATCGACACGAATACGTTGTCGTGCTTGCCGGCATAGCGGATGAATTCAAAGCCGACGCTCATGATGATCGGCAGGAGAAGGAGCTTGAGAAGCACCCAGAGAATGGTGATCTGCGTGACCTTCGTGCCGTACAGCAGCACCGACATCACAGCGGCAAGCAGGATGCTCAGCAGGATCGTCACGAACAGAAAACTCGTGCCGCAGCGCGGATGGAAACGGCGCTGACGGCGCACGTTCTCGACCGTCAGTTCCTCGCCCGCTTCCAGGCAGAAGATCGACTTGTGCTCGGCGCCGTGATACATGAACAGGCGCTTCATTTCCTTCATCTGAGACACGGCGGCCATGTAGCCGACGAAAATGACGATCTTGACCGCGCCTTCGATCAGCGGACGCCACAGAACGCTGATCTGCGTCAGGTGCTGGATGCCCTTGAAAATATAGGACGGCAGCGCGATGAACAGACCAAACGACAGCGCAAAGCCGAGGATCATCGAAACGATCCCGATCACGGACATCATCTTCGGTCCGAAGTGATCGGTCAGCCAGCGGTCAAGCTTGGACATCTCCTCTTCCTGCGGCGCATTCGGATCAAAGCTCGTTTTTTCGGCAGATTCCATCAGGCACTGATAGCCGAACACCATATTTTCAACGAATGCGATCGGGCCGCGGATAAACGGCAGAGCGCAGAACTTGTACTTGTCGCGCAGACGTTTCGGATGCTTGGGCGTGACTTCGATCGAGCCGTCGGGCATGCGCAGCGCCATCGCCGCGCCCTTCGGTCCGTTCATCATGATGCCCTCCATGAGCGCCTGTCCGCCCACGGTTGCCAGATACCGGCATGCAGCCGCGTCTTTCTTATTCTTGCCCATTTTCCAAACTCCTTTCCTCCCCCAGAAGCGGGAGGGCAATGATCACGGTGGTGCCGACGCCGCGCTCGCTTTCGATTTCGAGCGTGCCCTTGTGCAGCTGCACGATCTCGTTTGCCACGGCAAGTCCGATGCCGGAACCGCGCACCGCCTGATCTGCTTTGTAGAATTTTTCCGTCACGTGCGGCAGATCCCGCGCGGAGATGCCGCGTCCGTTGTCGGTAATGCGGATCACGATCCTGCGCTCGGCAGCAGAAGCTTCAATGCGGATCGTTCCGCCCGCGTCGGTATATTTGAGCGCGTTGTCGATCACGTTGACGAACACCTGCGTGATGCGGTCGGCGTCGCCGAGCATCGGCGCAGGGGCGGCGGACGGCGCGTACAGAAGCTGCTTGCTCTCGCGCGCGGCGCGTTCACGGAACGTGACCACCGCCTCGTCCAGCTCCCGCACGACGTCCAGCTGCGCGATGCGCAGACTCAGACGGTCGTTCTGAATGCGGGAGAAATCCAAAAGCTCCTCCACCATGCCGCCCAGCCGCGTCGTCTCCTTGAGGATGACGTCCATGCCGCGTTCGGTCAGCGCGGGATCGTCGGCGCCCACCTGCCGCAGCGTTTCGCCCCAGCCGCGGATCGCGGTCAGCGGCGTGCGCAGCTCGTGGGATACGGTGGAAATGAACTCATTTTTCATCTTGTCGGCGGTGCTGATCTCGTCCGCCATATCGTGCACCGCCGTGCACAACGCGCCGATCTCGTCGCGTTCCGCGTAGTCGATGCGCGCGCTGTAGTCGCCCTTGGCGATCTCATTGGCGGCGTCGGTCGTCTTGCGCACGGCACGCACCAGCTTCTCGATATACAGCGTCCCGGGTACGAGCGTGAGCAGAACAGCGATCGCACTCACCAGCGACAGCAGCAGCACGTCGTTTCGGAATTGCGCGTCCACCTTTTCGAGCGAGGTCGAGAACCGCAGCGCCGAGGCCGTTTCTCCGCGGACAGCGCCGAGCAGGATCGTCGTCGCCATGATCTTTTCGCCGCCGTCGATGCGTCCCGTCCACGTTGCCGTGCGCTTGTCGGATGCGATCGCCTGCCCGTAGTCGGGCATTTGAGTGTCTTCCGGCACGCGGAACCCATCGGACGTCGCCACCACTTTGCCATGCCGGTCGATCACCCACACGTCCACGGCGTCACGCAGCGCATAGGATTCGATATAGGCACGCGCGACGCGGTTGAACTCCTCGTCGGACGTTCCGGCGCTCGCGCTGAAGTAGCGGACGACGATGCTGTTGTATCCGGAGGAAAGCGTCGAACGCACGGTGTTATAGTAAAACAGATGCAGCGCGGCGGACAGTGCGGCCGCAATCGCCGCCATCAGCAGCGTGATGATGATAAAGGTTTTCAGCAGCCATTGCCGCGTAATGATCCCGATACGCATCGTCAACCCAGCCAGCGGTAGCCGACGCCCCATACGGTCTGCAGGTACTGCGGCACCGAGGGGTCGTCCTCGAGCTTCATGCGAAGCCTGCGGACGTTGACGTCGACGATCTTTTCCTCGCCGTAGTATTCCGCGCCCCAGACGCGGCGCAGAATGTCCGCGCGCGTGAGCGCGGCACCGGCGTTTTCAAAGAAAAACTCCATCATCTGGAACTCAACCTGCGTCAGCTCGATCGGCACGCCGCGCTTTTGCAGCGTGCGGGCACGCAGATCCAGCACGAAATCGCCGCACACGCGCCTGGAGTCCGCCTTTGCGGCGTCGTTCCTGCCCATCTCAACGCGCCGATACAGCACGTCGACTCGCGCCATCAGCTCCGAGGGAGAAAACGGTTTCGTCACGTAGTCGTCGGCGCCCATCAAAAGCCCCGTCACCTTGTCCGGATCGCCACGTCAAAATCGCCGCCGTGCTGCCGGAACAGCTCCAGCGCCTCGGCGCCGTCCGCCGCCTGTTCGACGGTGTAGCCGGAGCGTTCCAGATTGATGACCACGAACTCGCGGATGGACGCCTCATCCTCCGCGACCAGCACCCTTTTCATTCGTCGAACCTCCGCTGTCAGCCCAGATACCCGAACGCCTCGCGCAGCTGCGCTTCGCTGACGCCGAGCGGGCTCTCGGTGTTGATCCCGTACACCAGCACCATGTCCTCATTTTCGGCGCACAGTGCCGTGCAGTCCGCGAAGGCTCCGCCGCGGTTCTCCTCCCACCGCGTTTTGGTGGTGAAGATCACGCTGCACAGATAGCCCACGCTCTCGCCGGTCGCGGGATCCGTTTCGTAGAAATTCCATTTATCCGCATCCTCGTCGATGCGTACGGTAAACCTGCCGTGCCATGCGCCCGGGATGACGAACATCCATTTCGCACCGCACACCAGACTTTCCAGCTTCGTTACAAGCTCTCCGTCCCGGAAAGCACACCACTGCGTGACGTACATCCGGCGATCGAGCCGATCCTCTCCGTTCCAGAATTCGCTCCGGTCGAGCGTTTCACGCTGGCACGGGATCTCCGGAACGCCGTCTGCGTCCACGTCCCGGCAGGGAACGGACGAGCTGCGCCACGTTTTCTCGTTCGTCAGCGTTTCGCTGTCAAGAAACGGCGCGGTCATCGTCGCCGTCCGCGCGTCCCAGCAGATCACCTCGGTGATCATCTGCGACTCGCCCTTGAACGCGTCCGCGTAAAGCACCGAGCCGAAATCGGTCCGCTGCAGAAACAGTTTGCCGTAGCCGCTGACCTTGCTGTCGAGCTCGCACTTGTCGAGCACGGAAATGCCGCTCTCCGTCTTGTGCAGCACGCGCGCCTGCGCGGTCTGGCTTCCGCCGGCAGAGATCAGATTCGTCGTGAAGATCTCGATGCTGCCGTCGCCGTCCAGATCCGCCGCCAGCTTCGCGGTATAGGCGTTTTCGCTCAGGCGAAGCAGCGTAAACGGTTCCGTCGTGCAGCCGTAAATGCTCATCACACGCCCGCTTTCGAGTGTGCTCCAGCAGAGGATGACCTCCTGCGAACCGTCGGCGTCAAGGTCGATCGTTTCGACGGAATAGACGTCGCTTCCGCCGCCCTCCAATTCTCCCGTGCGCTGCCATGCGCCGTCGATATAATCCATCATGCCGACGTGCACGGTCGTGGTGAACGCGTCCGGCAGAAAGAATACCATCGCCTCATCCGCGCCGTCCGCATCCAGATCGGTCACGACGAACGCAGAAAGGAACTCTCCGCTGATCGGGGATTTATACTGCACGTTCTTGCCGTAATCGGATTCAAACGCGCGCTTGAGCGCCTCGTTCTGTGCTGAAAAGGACGGTACCGCCAGCAGCTCGCGCACGGGCGAAAACAGACTGCATCCGCCCAGAACGAAACACAGCATCAGCGCGAAAAGCGCCTTTCCCCATGCGCGCATCAGGAGACGACGACGTTCACGGTGTAACTGCCGTAGACCCAGCAGCTCGCCGTGTTGTTCACAGAAACGGTAAGCGGAAGCTCGACCGTCCCGGGCGTATCCGTCAGTGCAGCGACATCGACGGAAAGCGTGAAGTCCTGCGGCGTGAGCGCTTCGATCTCGTCCGGCAGACCGATCACGGTCACCTCGATCGTATCCTCCGGGATCGCTGCGCGAATGCCTTCAGGCAGCGCGCTGAACGCGGCGGAATCGGTCGAAACGGCGATCTTGCGCGTGCGGAACCCGTCGACGGAAAAATAGACGCGGAACGATTCGACGTCGTCCAGCACGCGGACGTTCTCGATCGAATCGGAAGCGAACTCAAAAGAATTGGCGCCGGACTTGATCGCAGAAAAATCGATCGTACCCAGCGAAAGGCTGTCCGTGCTCCCCAGAAGCTCCGTCGCAACGCCGGCCTTCACCGTACCGGACGGAGAACAGATATAGGAGATCGGGTGATCCAAAAAGTAAGAGGGTGAATTCTTGAAACGCACCGACGGCCGGATCTGCGTGACCTTGAGGATCGGGACCGTGACCGTCACGTCTGTGATGCTGTCCTCCACGCGCACGTACGTGCTGCGCACGATGCCGCCGTTGGCGTTGACGATCGCCAGCGCCGTATTCTCGAATTTGGTCGTTTCACTCAGCGGCTCATCCAGCGTCACCTTGGCGATCACGCGTGCGATCTTCTGCACTTCGGCGGCCGCGCCGGAGATCGTCACCTCCGCAGTCGAGACGATCGGGTCATCCTCGATAAACCCGTCCGAAGCGACCTGATCGCCGGGTGCGGAAAGCTGCACCTCGACGGGATAATTCTCCGTCAGGTTGTAGTCAAAATAAACGTCGACCGACTCCGGCGTGAAGCTCACGATCTGGACGTCCGTGTTCGCGTCCTTGGGTCGGACCGTGATCGGCAGAGTATGCTTGCCTGCCGAGGAGACGTTCGCCGTAGACGCCGTCACGACAAAGTCCTCGCCCGAGAGTACCGCGGGACTGATCTCATACCGCTTGCCCGAAACGGTGACGCTCACGCGCAGGTCCGTCTGTCCGAACATTCTCAGATCGAGTTTATCCGGCATCTTCGTGTCGATCGTGATGGGGATCTCGCTGAAGGTCGCCTCCATCTGATTGCTCATCTGCAGCGCGACGACCAGCCAGATCACCAGTGCAAGCACCAGCGAAAGGACCGCCACAAATTTGTTGTTATTCAACCATTTCCCGATGGAAATATGCTTTCTAATCCCGCTCATTTGCGAAATCTCCCGAAGAAACTCTTCCACTTGGACGCATCTTCGTCCGTATCCGGCAGCAGCAGCTCCTCACTGAGCGCCTCGCGCAGCTCGCCCGCGGAAATGTCCCGCCGCAGCTTGCCTTCCTTCGCCACGGAGATGAATCCCGTCTCCTCCGACACGACCACGACCGCCGCATCGCTCTGCTCGCTCATACCGATTGCCGCTCTGTGGCGCGTGCCGAGCGCGCTGCTGACCGCGCCGTGGTTCTGCGTCAGCGGCAGGATGCATCCGGCCGCGTACAGACGGTTGTCCCGGATCACGGCGGCGCCGTCGTGCAGCGGTGATTTTGGGTAAAACACGTTGCCCAGCAGCTCCTCACTGATCGCGGCGTCGATCGTCGTACCGGTCTCGATGATCTCGCCCAGCGGCGTCTGTTTTTCAAACACGAGCAGCACGCCGATCTTGCGGTCGCTCATCTCCGCGCAGGCGCGGCAGACCGCTTCGATCGTCTCGGCAGTCTCCTCATTGTAGCGGATCTTGGCGCTGCGTGCGTGCAGCGTGCCGATTCCGCGGAAGCGGCTGCGCCCCATCGACTCGATCACGTGCCGGATCTCCGGCTGGAACACCACGATCAGCACCAGGAACACGTCGCGGAACAGGGCGTTAAACAGGTAACCGCTGGCCTCCATCTTGAGAACGGAAACCAGACCGTATACCAGCAGCAGGACCGCCAGGCCCTTGATGAGCTGCATCGTGCGCGTCTCGCGGATGAGTTTGATGGCGTTGTAGATCAGCACCGCCACCAGCAGAATATCCAGAAAATCATTGAACCGGAAATTCGCGAAGACCGCAAATATATTATGTGTCAGAGATTGCAGATACGCTATCATGTTCATCTATCAGAACCTCATTTC
>CADAGA010000098.1 GCA_902787275.1 Oscillospiraceae bacterium
GCAATCCAGCTTGCCATTGAAATACACCGTCCCTTGGTTGGACCACCGGAAAGACTTGCGCGGTAACATGGGCGCTTTCTCCTTCCCGAAGCGGACGGTATTGAACGGCATGTCCTCCATGCCCAGGACGACCTTCCCTTTCAGGGCCAGGAAAGTCGGCCGAACATAGAAGATGACGGGGAGCTTGCGGGCTTGCTTGAAGGGGAAATAGTGGAAGTTGAACCGGATGCTCCAAGGGAGATACAGGAGGATCCTCAGTTTTTCCCGGAATTCACTGTTCTTCATCGTCGAAAGGCTATTGCTTGACTTCGATCAGGTCGGGGACGACGATATGGTCGGTCGGGAAGCAGGCGCTGCCCAGGGACAGGCCCACCCCGAAGCCGCACGCCAGATGCGTCAGCTTCCGGCTTCGAAGCTGCTCCTGCAGCTCCGTCACCATCAGCAGGGGAATGCTGGCTCCCGACGTGTTGCCGAAGCGGTCGATGTTGAACGGAACCTTGTCCTCGGAAAGCTTGAGCTTCTTCCGGATGCCGTCGCACATGAACCGGTTGGCCTGGTGCAGGAGCAGGTAATCGACGGACTCGATGTCGATGTCATACTGGCCCATCAGCGCCTTCAGCGACTTGGGAACGCTGAAGAAACCGAAGGTGAACACGGCGCCGCCGTCGCCGTAATAGTAGGGGTTGCTGCCGTTCTGGGTGCCGTATGCCAGGTTATAAGCGATCTGGCCGCCGGTCATGATGAAGCGGCCGGTGTTACCCGCGGACGAATCCACATAGACGCCTGCGCCCATGCCGAGCGCATAGTTGTACAGGATCGAACCGCCGTGCATGGCAAATGTTCCGTCCAGGACGCTAACGCCTGCGCCGCTCTTTATTCCCGTGGCTCGGTTTCCGATGATGGTGCCGCCGTACATGTTGAACGTACCGCCTGTAACGAATACGCCGCCGCCCTGGAAAACGGAATTTCTTCCGGTGATGTATCCGCCGGTGAACGTCTGATAGCCGGACGTAAGCGTATCATCTACAGTTGCCAATCCCGCACCGTTTGCAGCGGGTTGGCTGACTGTATATTTATGTTCCGTCGCTGTATCGCAGTCGTAAAGATTCAATGTCCTGCCGGTGCCGACAACGATCACACTTTCGCCGCTGTTGGAGGTGATGCCGTGACCGTTCAGGCAAAGGTTGAGCGTGCCGGAAACGACCAGCGCAGCGGAGACCGTAACGTCTTTGGTCAAAAACCAATTGCCGCTCGACGGCAGGTTCATATCGCTCGTCCACTCTGTGAACACCACACCGTCATGGGTCTGCGTCAGAGTCTGAGAGAACGTTGCGGTATAGGTCACGTTGCCCGTGACCGCAGGAAGCGCGTCGGGCGCATAGGTCGTTGTCCCGTCGTTCCAGCCGGCGAACGTGTAGGCGTACTGCCCGTCCGCATTCTTGATCGGCGTCGCGCTGTCGTAGGACGGGATCGTGTCTTTTTCCACTTCCGTATCCTTTTCCAGGAGATCGCCGTTTTCATTCAGCCACATCACGGAGTAGACCGGGGTGCTGAATATGACCGCGAAGGTAAAGGGGTTTGCAAGCGTGCCTTCCCCCCCGACTTCGACGCCGGTCGGCGTGCTGCTGTTTGTGTTCAGAACCCATATTGGAATCCGTTCTTCTTCGCTGTCTAAATCGAACCAATGTTGCTGACTTGGAGCATCGTATTCATGATACTCCAGCGTATACTCTCCCTGTCGCTGGTAGATGCCTTGGGTGCCGGGCAAAGAATCGTCTTCCAGGACGAAGCAGCCTTCGGGTCCTGTGTCAAAGCTGATCGTATCGCCGATATAGTATTTTTTGCCCGCAGCGATCACGTTGTCGGTGTCGGACGAACCCGCGCTCGCGGTCATCGCGAACGTGCCGAACGCCAGAAGCACCGTCAAAAGCAGCGCCATGAGTTTCTTCGTCACCTGCATAATTTTCCTCCGTCCGTGTGTGTTTTAAACCTAACGCAAACGCGTCAAATACATAAAAAGCCAGAATAACCAGAATATTCTATATTCCTATTATAGCAAGTCTTGCACGGTTGTCAATACCTTTTAGGTCGAATCGAAAAAAACGGGTATTTTTCTGTTCCTGCAAACGCACTTCTCGTTTTAATGAATGAAAAGAAACATGCGGACATCCGCATGACCGCAGCATCAAATGATCCGGCGCGTCAGCATAAAAAGAAGAACAGCTACATTGAATCAATATAGCCGTTCTATCGTGTGTATGGATGCACCGCTTCTTTTTCGGATTATTGTGTACGCACTAATACGCGCAAACCAATATACTGACAGAGCATCGGCGGGTAAGAACAAAGCGGTCATATTACGCTTCTTACCTGTGACGCACAGTTATTCGTGCGTGTACACGTCCGTCTCGGGATCGAGACCGTACTTTTTACACAGCCGCTCCGCCAGCTTTGCGGCCGTGTCCTCGCTCAGCTTGCGCTTGTCGATGCACTCGATGGCGATCGTGTCGAGGTTGCTGTCGAGCACGGGACGCTGTTTTTTCGCCGGTGCGTATGTCCGCCTTACAAACCGGCACGCTGCCGGCGTGCCGTGCGGGCAATGTCGCCCACGCCGTCCAGCACGACGCTCGGACGGTAGGCATAGGTTTTCAGCGTCTCCATGGTCGAAACGCCGGAGAGCACCAGCACGGTCGACATACCGCTTTCGAGGCCGCTGATAACGTCCGTATCCATCCGGTCACCCACCATGACCGCCTCCGCGGAATGACAGCCCAGATGCCGCAGACCCGTACGCATCATGAGCGGATTCGGCTTGCCACAGTAGTACGCCTTTTCGCCCGTCGTCATCTCGATCGGCACGACCAGCGCGCGGCAAGCGGGCGCGATGCCGTTTTCAAGCGGCGTCGTGATGTCCGGATTCGCGCCGATCAGCTTGGCGCCGCCGAGCACCAGATTCGTTGCCCGCGTCAGCGTATCCATCGAATACAGCTTGCTCTCGCCGACGACCACATAGTCGGGGTCGACGTCGTTCATCGTGATGCCCGCATCGTACAGGGCGTTGAACAGCCCCGCCTCGCCGATGGCATAGACCGAGCAGCCCGGCGCCTGATCCTTCAGGAACGCAGCTGTGGCAAGCGCGCTCGTGTAGAAATGCTCCTCGCTCACCTCAACGCCCATGCGTTCAAGCTTCTGCTGCAGTTCACGCGGCGTGCAGCCGCTGTTGTTGGTCAGAAAGAGGTACTCTTTCTTTTCTTCCTTGAGCCATTCGATGAATTCCGCCACGCCCGGCAGCAGCGCGTTGCCGTGGTAGAGCACACCGTCCATGTCGCACATGAATCCTTTTTTCTCATTGAAATCCAGCATATTTTCTCCTTTCGGAACTCTTGATCCAAAACGATTGTACCAGCAAATCCGCAGTATGTCAAGAAAAAGGGAGTTCTCGTTTGTGTCAAGCAAAAGGAGGAAAGCATTATGCTGCGCGAAAAATGCGGAGATCAGACAGTACGCCGCCCTTGACAGGCTGCAACATAAACGTTTTTTGCGGACAGTCAAGGTGCGAGAACGCAAAAAAGCAGTGTTCGTTCTGCACGCCTGACTATACCGAATATATTCGTCCGTGCCCGGATTTTTCTTATCCGCATTATCCGCAATCCTTTATATATAACGATTTTGGCATAAAAAGAAGAACAGCTGCATTGTATCAATACAGCTGCCAAAATCACTGCAAGAACTCTTTTCGCCTTCATATCCTGTTTCTCCGTTCAAATGGTTTTCACCGGCACTTGATGCCATAGCTGCTTGATTATTATAGCCGGGCAGTGTGACGAACAGTGCAAAAGGTTCGGATCCGTCATAGCTCCCGGGAATATACAGCCCAAAGTGGATATCCCCGTCGTTTTCACTGTGCAGAATGTTATCAAAGAGAAAGCCGCGGATAACCTCGTCTCCAAAGTCGATTTCCGTCGGCGCCGGGATCGTGTTCTCCGTGCCGATCGAGCCATTCGGCACGGAGTCATTTATTCCAAGTCCAGCCCGCGCGCCCATCCCCGGACGCTGTCCTCACTCGGATTTTCATTGAACCGCTGACCTTCCAGCCAGTTGCCGGTCCCGGCCATCTTTTCCAGATTGGTTCCGCTGTTTCCGAGGCCTGAACTGGTGGAGGTGCAGAAGGGGATCACGGTCTTTCCGGTGAAATCGTTGTTTTTCACAAAGCTGTTGACCACCCAGGCAGCCTCACGCCACCAGATCGGATAGCCGAACAGCACCACGTCATAGTCGCTCCAGTTTGGCGCTTCGGTGGAAACCAGCGCAATATCCTGCAGAGAGGGATCGTCGTGTTCCCGGCAGACGCGGCTGTTCCGGTCCGTCCAATTCAGGTCGGCGTCAGAATACGGCTGGGCGGGAACGATCTCAAAGGTGTCCGCGTTCAGCTCGTCCGCGACGAAACCCGCAACTCGTCCCGTATTGCCCGATGCGGAATAGTAAACGACAAGAATCTTGTTTTCCGTCGTCTGCGTGCCGTTTTCTGCGGAAGCGTCCGATTTTTCCGGACCGGCAGTATTCGACGGCTCGCCGTTATTTCCGCAGGCAGCAAGCGCGAGCAGCATGGTCGCCGCAAGCAGAAAGGCCAGGATCCGTTTCATATTTCTGTTGATCGTTATCTGCATTCCAAAAGCACCTCCAGCAATTCTTCTTTCGTAAATCTTTTCGCGCAGCCGCCGGTCAGTATGGTGGAATCGGCAATCGCTTTGAAATCCGTGTCCGATGAGATCTTCATTTCGGAGAATGTCGTTGGGAGCCCGATTTCACGGATGAACGCCGCAAGCGCGTCAACGAACGCCTTGGCAAGTTCCGCTTCGCTTTTTCCCTCCGGGCTGACGCCCCAGACTTCCGTAGCCATTCTGGCGAACTGTCCGGTTGCTTCCGGCAGCATGTGCCGGTAAAGCGCCGGATGGATCACCGCAAGCCCCTGCCCGTGATTGCAGTCGGTATACGCACCCAACTGGTGCTCCAGCATGTGGCACTGAAAATCGGTTGTTTTACCGATCTTCAGCATTCCGTTTTCCGCCATGGCCGCCGCCCACACAAGTTCGCTTCGCGCCTCTGCGTCATGGGGATCTTCAAGCGTTTTACGGATATTTCGGATGATATTCCGCTGGGTCGCCTCATTGATCTCATCGGAATAATTAACCGCACGCGGAGAGCCCATATAGGTCTCCATGCTGTGGGAAAGGCTGTCGAACGCGCCGGAGATGACCTGCTGCATCGGCATCGTCATCGTATAGACCGGATCAAGGATTGCAAAGGAATAAAACGCTCCCCACAGCGGCGATTTCTGCATCTTTTCGTTGTTTGTGATGACCGCGCCGTTGTTCATCTCCGCGCCGGTACCAAAAGCCGTGACGACGGCTCCCATAGGAATGAACGAGTCCGGCGCACCGTGCTTTTCATATTCAAGGGACCATACATCATCCTCTGTCAGCGCCTGCGCGGAGACGATCTTGCAGCAGTCGATGACGGAGCCGCCGCCCACGGCAAGGATAAAGTCAATGTTTTTCTCTCTCGCCAGCGCTGCGCCCTCCTGCACCTTGGCATAGGTGGGGTTGGGCATGATCCCGGTAAATTCTGTCACAGTCTTCTCGGCGTCCTTCAGGATGCCCAGCAGCTCGTCATAGATACCGTTTCTTTTGATCGAACCGCCGCCGTATGCGAGAAGCACATTCGGACCGACCTTGGCAAGCTCTGCCGGAAGATGCTTCTCTGCGGCTTTTTCGCCGAAATAAACCTTTGTCGGATAGCTGTAGGTGAATGCGTTCATCGTTTTCTCCTTATTCGTGGATTTTCATGCCGTTCAAAGCCCTGACAAGGCCCGGGTCGAAGTGGTTGATGATCTCGCTGTGCCCGAGATCCTTTTCGCCGATCTGCTTCATCTCGTCTTCTGTCAGTTCAAAATCCCAGATATCCATGTTCTGTTCCATCCGTTCCACGTGCGTGGATTTCGGCAGGATCGAAACGCCGCGCTGTGTGTTCCAGCGCAGGACGACCTGTGCCGCGCTTTTGCCGTACTTCCGGCCGATCCCGACAAGCAGCGGGTCGGTAAAGATCCCGTGCTTTCCTTCCGCGAGCGGTCCCCATGCCTGCGGCTGGATTCCGTATTCCTTCATCAGCGCCAGCGCGTCTTCCTGTGAAAAGAAAGGATGCAGCTCGATCTGGTTGACCGCCGGTATCACATCCACGTTTTCGCAGAAGTTGGCGAGGACGAACGGATAGAAGTTCGATACGCCGACGGCTTTTGTAAGCCCTTCCCGGTACGCTCTGGTGATACCTCTGTATGCGGCGAAATAATCGCCGAGCGCCTGGTGAAGAAGCACGAGATCCACGTATTCCAAGTCGAGTTTGGCGAGCGAGGTTTTTACCGCCTGATAGGCGGTCTCTTCGTTTTTCTGATCCTGCACCCACACTTTTGTGGTGATAAACAACTCCTCACGGGTCACAAGTCCGTCCCCGATCGCGCGCTTTACCGCTTTTCCGAGCGCTTCCTCGTTCATATAGGCGGCTGCGGTATCCAGCAGCCGGTAGCCCGTTCTGATCGCGTCGTAAACAACTCTTTCGCATTCATCGGCGTCCGGGATCTGGAAAACGCCAAAGCCCTCCAGCGGCATGTTTGCTCCTGTGTTCAGTGTTGCGTATTTCATTTTTACTTCCTCCGTATAGTATTTGTATTTTTAATAGCTTAAACCTTTGACCCAGTCTCTGACGGCGTCTTCCGACGACGCGACTTTACCGCCTCTGATGGAAAGCGCGTCGCCCGATCGGACCGTCGCGCCTGCCGCGAGCTTTTCTACCGTAGGAAGCGCGCCCGCGCCGTTGGAGCTGCCCTCGTGAGAGAAGAAGGGGATGATCGTTTTGCCGCCCCAATCATAGCTTTCCAGGAAGGTCCACATGGACATCGGCAGATCGTACCACCAGACCGGGAAACCGAAGAA
>CADAGA010000099.1:0-1709 GCA_902787275.1 Oscillospiraceae bacterium
TGAAGGGCGGCACCTCGACGGTGACGTACCGCCCCTGCGGTTTGCCGAGCGCTTCGGCGCCGGCGGCGGAGCGCACGTCGATGCGGGTGATCCGAAGGCCGTTTACGGTTTCCGTTCCGGTGCTGACCCCGTCAGGCAGCGGCTGTCCGAGCGCTTCACTTTTTTCTACGGCGAGATCTGTGCGAAAATCCATGTTTTTACTCCTTGCACAGAATAGAAAAAATCCAAAAAAAGGCTTGCATTTTTGACACAGGTGTGTTAAAATCTTTAACTGTATAGTAGGCGATTGCGAAAGTTCGGTATGGATTCCCCCCATCCACCGCATCCGCAGACTAATGAATTCAGGAATACGGCGTTTGGCGATCTCACACCCTTTCTCACCCGGGCTTTCGCAATCGCCGACCCGTTCCGTGTAAAGGAGGTGCCACGCATGCCCAACATCAAGTCCGCTAAGAAACGTGTTCTCGTCAGCAAGACCAGAGCCGCGCGCAACAAGTCCGCGAACTCTGCGCTCAAGACCGCCATCAAAAAGGCGCACGCTGCCGTGGAGACCGACGCCGCCGACAAGGAAGTCGTCGTTCGCGCTGCGATCAAAAAGGTGGATCAGGCACAGGCCAAGGGACTGCTGCACAAGAACAATGCAGCCCGCAAAAAGTCCGCTCTTGCTAAGTTGATCAATGAATAATCATATTGAGGGAGGTCAAAACCATGTGCAAGATCTGCAAGTTCTTTAAGAAGCTGTTCAAATTCATTGCTGTCGTTGGTGCGATCGCCGGCGTCTGCGCCGCCGCTTATTATGCCGTGAAGAAGTTCATGGACAAGAAAGAAGCGTCGGACGAGGACTTCGTTCCCTGCGAGTGCTGTGACTGCGACGAGTGCGAACCCGAGATTGAGGAAGCCGCTGACGCTCCCGCTGCGGACGCGGAATAATCACAAAGAAAGCAAGCCGCTTTGCCGTTTGGCAGGGCGGTTTTCTTTTTTTTGATCGCGGGGCAGCCTATTTCTCTTTCGGCTTGGCGAGGATCGACGCCGCCAGCCCGCACAGCACGGCGGTCGTGACCCCGCCTGCGCCTGCCGTCAGCGCGCCGGTCAGCGCACCGGAAAGCCCGTCTTTTGCCACGGCGTCCTTCGCGCCTTCGGCAAGCACCCAGCCGAAGCCGGTCAGCGGCACCGTCGCGCCGGCGCCCGCCCAGTCGACCAGCGGCTGATAGACGCCGAGCGCGCCCAGCAGCACGCCTGCCGAAACGAAGCCTACCAGGATGCGCGCGGGCGTCAGCCGCGTGTTGTCCAGCAGGATCTGTCCCAGAAGGCAGAACAGTCCGCCTACAAAAAATGCCTTGAGCAGTCCGAAGAAAAACTCCATCGCCGTTCCACCGCCTTATCGTTTTCCATAGTTTGCGCCTTCCGTGCGGGAATATCCCCGCGCGTGTCATATTTGTCCATCATGCGGCATATCCTCTAACAAAAAAGAATCGCGACCAAACGGCGCATTGGAGGAGATACTATGCAAGGCAACATCTACAGCGACATCGCGACGCGCACGGGCGGAGACATTTACATCGGCGTCGTCGGCCCCGTACGCACGGGCAAATCCACGTTCATCGGACGCTTTATGGATACGCTCGTCCTGCCGAACATCCGCGACGCGAACCGCAGGGAACGCGCTACCGACGAGCTGCCGCAATCCGCGTCCGGCCGCACGATCATGA
>CADAGA010000099.1:1727-13191 GCA_902787275.1 Oscillospiraceae bacterium
ACAAACCTGCGCGTGCGCATGATCGACTGCGTGGGGTACATCGTTCCCGGATCGCTGGGATACATCGAAAACGAGCAGCCGCGCATGGTCAGAACGCCGTGGTTCGAGGAGGAGATCCCGTTCAACATGGCGGCGGAGATCGGCACGAAAAAGGTCATCAGCGAGCATTCGACGATCGGGCTGGTGGTCACGACGGACGGCACGATCAGCGACATCCCGCGGGCGGAATACGCCGAGGCGGAACAGCGCGTGATCTCGGAGCTGCAGGCGCTCAACAAACCCTTTATCGTGCTGCTCAACAGCACCGATCCCGATTCTGCCGCCGCACAGGAAACGGCGCGGGACATGGCCGAACGGTACGGCGTGCCGGTGCAGCCGGTCAACTGTCTGGAGCTGGGCGAAGCGGAGATCCGCGACATCCTTTCGCGCATTTTGCTGGAATTTCCGGTCAAGGAGGTCTGCCTCGATCTGCCGCGCTGGCTTATGTCGCTTGAGCGCGGACACTGGCTGCGCACGGCGGTGACGGACGCGGTCCGGCAGGCGGCGGCCGATCTTGCGCACATGCGGGACGTGCAGACGATGGCCGCGAAGATCGGCGCGTGCGATTATCTTCGGTCGGCGGCGGTCACCGCGTCGGAATTGTCCACGGGCAGCGCGCGCATCGCGGCCGAGATCGCGCCGGAGCTGTTCTATAAGGTGTTGACAGAGACGACGGGACTGCCGGTCGGCGACGAGCAGGCGCTGCTGTCGACGCTGCGCTCGCTTGCCGAAATGAAGAAGTCCTACGACCGGCTGCGCGTCGCGCTCGACGAGGTGGAACAGACGGGATACGGCATCGTCATGCCGACCTTGGAGGAGCTGCGCCTCGAGGAGCCGGAGATCATGCGGCAGGGCGGACGGTACGGCGTACGGCTGCGCGCGTCGGCGCCGTCGCTGCACATCATGAAGACCGACGTCACGACGGAGGTCGCGCCGATTGTCGGTTCGGAATCGCAGTCGGAGGAGCTGGTGATGTATCTGCTGCGGGAGTTCGAGGAGAACCCGTCGCAGATCTGGGATTCGAACATCTTCGGCAAATCCCTGCACGAGCTGGTCAACGAGGGGCTGCACAACAAGCTGTACAAAATGCCCGCGGACGCGCGCGCACGCATCCAGGAGACACTCGAACGCGTCATCAACGAGGGGTGCAGCGGTCTGATCTGCATTATCTTATAACGAATATAATAGAGCAAACAGAAACACGGGACTGCGGTTTTGCAGCCCCGTGTTGCATTTTTAACCTTATTTCCAATGGACGACCGTTTGTGCGCAGGTCAGCGGCTTGTCGAATGCGCTGCTGCTGTTGACCTCGACCTGCGTATCATGAACGGGATCATGAAAATGATACAAGTACAGGATAGTATGCCGCGCCGAAAAGCAACCGGTCCGCCGCCTTCTTCCGCCGCGTCCGCGCAAAATCCGCTCTTGCATCCTGTGCGGAAATGGTGTATAATACAATGCTGTATAGTTATATACTGTCATTCTATACCCTAATGCATAAGGAGAACCGGTTTGAGCTTGTACGATTCCGTAAAAAACGTCGTTCCGCCCTCGGAAACGGCGCGGCAAAATGAATACGCGGCGCTGGTGCGGACCGTGCTTTCGGCGCGGTTTTCCGACGAGCCGCGCGCGTTCGTGCATACCTACGGCTGTCAGGGCAACGTGTCCGACGGCGAGCGTATGAAGGGTCTGTTGCGGGAGTGCGGTTTCCGCTTTACGGACAAGCCGGACGACGCCGATCTCGTGCTCTACAACACGTGCGCCGTGCGCGAGCACGCGCAGGACAGAGTGTTCGGCAACGTCGGCGCGCTCAAGCCGATCAAGAACAAGCGCCGGCACATGAAGATCGCGCTGTGCGGATGCATGGTGCAGCAGCCGCACGTCGCGGAGCGCTTGCGCAGGAGCTATCCGTTCGTCGATCTGATTTTCGGTACGCACGTGACGCACCGCCTGCCGGAGTTCCTGTACAGGCTCTACTGCACGGGCGAGAAGGTCTGCGAGATCCCGCAGTCCGACGGCGTGATCGCGGAGGATATCCCCGTATCGCGCGACAGCAGCTTCAAAGCGTGGGTGCCGATCATGTACGGCTGCAACAACTTCTGCAGCTACTGCATCGTGCCGTACGTGCGCGGACGCGAGCGCAGCCGCACGAAGAGCGCGATCCTTGACGAGGTACGCTCGGTCGTCGCGGCGGGCTACAAGGAGATCACGCTTCTCGGTCAGAACGTCAATTCTTATAAAGGCGAAACGGACTTCGCGGGGCTTCTGCGCGAGATCAACGCGATCCCCGGCGAGTTTATCGTGCGTTTCATGACCTCGCATCCGAAGGACTGCACGCACGAGCTGATCGACACGATCGCCGCGTGCGAAAAGGTCGAGAGACATCTGCACCTGCCGTTCCAGAGCGGCAGTGACCGGATCCTGCGCGAGATGAACCGGCATTACGACCGCGCGCAGTATCTTTCTTTGGTAAACTACGCGAAACAGACCATCCCCGACCTGCTTCTGACGAGCGATGTGATCGTCGGCTTCCCGGGCGAGACGGCGGAGGATTTCGACGAAACGCTGTCTCTTGCGGACGAGGTGGGTTTCTCGTCGCTGTTTCTGTTCATCTATTCCCCGCGCGAGGGGACGAAAGCCGCATCCATGCCGGACGACACCGACCGCGCGGAAAAGGTGCGGCGCTTCCAATCGCTCGAAAAACTCCAGAGCGCGCACGCGACGCGCATCGCCGAGAGCCTGATCGGCCGCACGTTCCGCGTGCTGTGCGAGGAGGAGAGCCGCGACGGGATGCTTACGGGCAAGACGAGCGGCAGCATGCCGGTGGAATTCGCCGGTTCTGCCGACCGCGTCGGGACGTTTGTCGACGTGCGCGTGACCGAACGCGTCGGCTGGACGCTGAAAGGGGAGATCGTATGAGACCGCTCGGCATGAGCCTGACGGGCGGCGATACGCCGTGGCGCGAGCAGATGCGCCTGATCGCCGACGCCGGCTTCGACTGCACGTTCTTCGATTGGGAGGAGGACGTCGAAGCCGCCGCGCAGGCGGACTATGCGCGTTCGCTCGGTCTGAGCGTCGATTCGCTGCACGCGCCGTTCGGCAAAATCAACGCCATCTGGGAGGATTCGCAGGCGGGCGAGGACTGCCTGTCGCAGCTTCTGCGCGTGATCGACGACTGCGCCGCGGCCGGGATCGGCAAGCTGGTCATGCACACCACGGTCGGCAACCATCCGCCGCAGACGAGTGCGCTCGGATTTATTCGGTACCGAAAGATGTGCGATCACGCCAAGGAAAAGGGCGTACATATCTGCTTTGAAAATCTGGAACCGTTTCCGCATCTGCACGAGATCATGGGGACGATCGACGATCCGTTCCACGGCTTCTGCTGGGATTGCGGACACAATCTGTGCTATACGCCGCACGTGGATATGATGGCGCTGTATGCAGACCGCCTTCAGTGTCTGCATCTGCACGACAACTACGGCGTGACGCAGCCGGGCAACATCGACTTCCGCGACGATCTGCATATGCTGCCGTTCGACGGCGTACTCGACTGGGACTGGGTCGCGCGCAAGATCACCGACAGCGGCTATGCGGGACCGCTGACATTCGAGTATTCCTCCCGCACCGCGCGCCGCCATGCCGGCAGACCTTACGGTGAATTCGTGCAGATGGCGAAGGAACGCGCAGAAAAACTGCGCGACAGGATCGATCAACTGAAATGAAGATAAAAGGAGACAAATCATGGATCTGATTCAAATGGCAAGAGAACTCGGCGCTGCGCTGCAGCAGGACGAGCGCTATCTCGAATTCATGCAGGCGCATGATGAAAACGAAAAGGACAACGAGCTGCAATCGCTGATCGGCAAGATCCAGCTCGTGCACCTGTCCTACAACCGCGAGGCCGCCAAGGACGACAAGGACGAGGACGTTCTCAAGGAGTACGACCGCCAGTTCCACGCGCTGTACAACGAAGTGATGTGCAATCCGAACATGCGCCGCTACGAAAAGGCGCGCGACGCGGTGGACGAGCTGATGAAGGAGATCACCGGCATCCTGACGCTGTGCGTGCGCGGCGAGGACCCGATGACGTGCGACCCGAACGCCGGCTCGTGCGGCGGGGACTGCGGTTCGTGCGGCGGCTGCGGCTGATCTGCGGTCACAATAGTTTAAAGGACGGGAAGTGCGGAGCATGGCGGAATTGACGCCGATGATGCGCCAGTATTTTGAGATCAAAAAAGAATACAGCGACACGATCCTGATGTTCCGGCTCGGGGACTTTTACGAGATGTTCTTCGACGACGCCAGGACGGCGTCGCGCGAGCTGGAGCTGGTGCTGACCGGACGCGACTGCGGCCAGGAGGAGCGTGCGCCGATGTGCGGCGTGCCGTTTCACAGTGCAGATTCCTATATCGCGCGTCTGGTGCAGAAGGGCTACAAGGTCGCCATCTGCGAGCAGACCGAGGACCCCGCGCTTGCGAAGGGTCTGGTGAATCTCGGATGCGTCGTGCTCGAGAAAAAAGAGGCGGGCGTCTGCTTTGCGGACGTCTCCACCGGCGAAGTGCACGTTTCGCAGCTCGGCGGAAAAGACGTTGTGTCGAAGATCATCAACGAGCTGTGCCGCTTTTCGCCGACGGAGGTCCTGCTCTCACCGCAGGTCTGCGCGCAAAATGAGATCGTGCAGTTTGTTCGGGACCGAATCCATGCTGCGGCAGAGACGATGGACGCTGACTATTTTTCGCTTTCTTCGTGCGGCGGAGAGGTGCTGCGCCACTTCAAGATCGCTTCCGGAGCCGAGATCGGCGTGGAGGGCGAACAGGCGCTGACGGCGCTGGGAGCATCCCTTCGGTACCTGAAAGACGTGCAGAAATCGGAGCTGGACAACATCCGCACCGTCGACTTTTACAGCGACGCGCGGTTCATGAAGCTGGACGCGTCGTCCCGCCGCAATCTTGAACTGACCGAAACGATGCGCACGCGCGAAAAGCGCGGCACACTTCTCTGGGTGCTGGACAAGACGCGCACGCCGATGGGCAAGCGCCTGCTGCGCAGCTGGCTCGAACAGCCGCTTCTGAGCATCCCGCGCATCACGCGGCGACAGGGCGCGGTCGACGAGCTGGTGCGCGAGGGGATCCTGCGCGGCGAAGTGCGCGCGATCCTGCAGAGCGTCGGCGATATGGAGCGCGTGATGGCGCGCGTCGTTTACGGAACGGCGAACGCCAAGGAGCTCAAGGCGCTTGAGCAGACGGCGGAAAAGCTGCCCGCGCTCAAAATGCAGCTGACGGACTGCAGCTCGACGCTGCTGCGCGAGCTGTACGATCTGCTCGATCCGCTCGAGGACGTGACCGCGTGGATACGCGAGGCGATCGTCGAGGATCCGCCGTTTTCCGTGCGCGAGGGCGGTATGATCGCCGAGGGATTCAATGAGGAACTCGACGCACTGCGCAGCATCGTGACGGACAACAAGGGATTCATCGCGTCCATCCAGCTGCAGGAGCAGGAGCGCACCGGCATCAAAAAGCTGAAGATCGGATACAACCGCGTATTCGGTTATTATATGGAGGTACCGAACGCTTTCAAGGAGCTGGTACCCGAAACGTACATCCGCAAACAGACGCTCGCCAATTGCGAGCGGTACATCACCGAGGAGCTCAAGGCACTCGAGGCAAAGGTGCTTTCCGCGCAGGAGCGGATCACCGGCCTGGAGTACGAGATCTTCTCCGCCGTGCGTGAAAAGGTCGCGGATCAGTTCGCGCGCATCCAGAAAACGGCGTCTGCCGTTGCCGCGCTCGACGCGCTCGCGTCGCTCGCGCAGGTGGCGCAGGACCGCGGCTACGTCTGCCCGCAGATCACGGACGACCGCACGGTCGACATCCGCGATGGCCGGCATCCCGTGGTCGAGCAGATGCTGGACGGTCTGCCGTTCGTGCCGAACGACACGATGCTCGACTGCGGCGACAACCGCTGCGCGATCATCACCGGCCCGAATATGGCGGGTAAATCCACCTATATGCGGCAGGTGGCGCTGATCGTGCTGATGGCGCAGATCGGCTCGTTCGTACCGGCTTCGGCGGCGACGATCGGCATCTGCGACAGCATCTTCACGCGCGTGGGCGCGTCGGACGATCTGGCGTCCGGTCAGTCCACGTTCATGGTCGAAATGAGCGAGGTCGCCTCGATCCTCAAGAATGCGACGGCCAAGAGCCTGATCATCTTTGACGAGATCGGACGCGGCACGTCGACGTTCGACGGCATGAGTATCGCGCGCGCGGTGCTGGAATATGCTGCGGACTCGAAGAAACTCGGCGCAAAGACGCTGTTTGCGACCCATTATCACGAACTGACGGAGCTGGAGGAAACGATCTCCGGCGTGCGCAATTACAATATCGCCGTCAAAAAGCGCGGCGACGACATCACGTTCCTTCGCCGGATCGTTCGCGGCGGCGCGGACGGAAGCTACGGTATTGAGGTGGCGAAGCTCGCAGGCGTCCCGAACGGCGTCGTGCAGCGCGCAAAGGCCATCTTGCAGGAGCTGGAGGAGAAGGGGTATGCCGTGCGGCCGCCGCAAGACCGTTCGGAACCGAACGATGATTCGCCGCAGATGACCTTCGGCGGCAGCCGCGAGAGCGAGATCGTCGGAAAATTGCGCAATCTGGACGTGAACACGCTCACGCCGATCGAGGCGCTGACGGAGCTGTTTACGCTTTGCGCGGAAGCGAAATCAATCTGATTCAGAGAAAAAGGAAAGGTGGGAATTTTTGTGCCGAAAATCATACGGCTGCCGAAATCGGTGGCGGACCTGATCGCTGCAGGCGAAGTCGTCGAGCGGCCATCGTCGGTTGTCAAGGAGCTTCTGGAGAACAGCATCGACGCCGGTGCAAAAAAGATCACCGTTGAGATCCGCCGCGGCGGCATCCAGATGATCCGTGTGACCGACGACGGGTGCGGCATCGCCCGTGAGGACGTGCGCAACGCGTTCGTCAGCCATGCCACGAGCAAAATCGGCGGCGCAGACGACCTGAACCGCATCCTGACGCTCGGCTTCCGCGGCGAAGCGCTTGCATCCGCAGCGGCAGTCGCACGCGTGGAAGTCATGACGCGTACGGCGGACGAAACGGTCGGTACGCGCTACTGTATAGAAGGCGGCGAAGAAACGCTGCTCGACGACGCAGGGTGTCCCGTCGGCACGACGCTGATCGTGCGTGACCTGTTTTACAATACGCCGGCGCGCATGAAGTTTCTGAAAAAAGACGTCGTGGAAGCCAATTCCGTAGCGGGCGTCGTGGATCGCATCGCGCTGTCGCACCCCGAGGTCAGCATCCGCTTTATCCGCGAGGACAAGCAGGCGCTGCTGACGCCCGGCGACGGCAAGCTCGAAAGCGCGATCTACGCGGTATTCGGCAGGGAATTCCTTGCCGATCTGCTTCCGACGTCCTATACGTATGAGGGCGTGAGCGTGGAAGGGTTCATCTCCAAGCCGAGCGCTTCACGTCCGAACCGCAGCATGCAGTTCTTTTTCCTGAACGGCCGGTTCATCAAGACCGGAACCGGCTCCGCCGCACTGTCGGAAGCCTATAAACACGCGATCATGAGCGGAAAACACCCCGCCTGTGTTTTGAATATTACGGTGCCGAATCAATTGGTCGACGTCAACGTGCATCCGGCAAAGATCGAGGTGCGCTTTGCCAATGAAAAGGCGATTTTCAGCGCCGTATATTATGCGGTCAAAAATACGCTTGAGGGCGATCATTCCAAAGCACAGCTGCATCTGAAGCCGAGCAAGACCGCATTGCGGAATTTTGCTTCGCTTGCCGGTGCGGAACCGCCGAAGCAGATGGAGATCCACAGTGCGCCGCAAAAGCGAGAGGACTTCTTCCTTCGCACTTCGGATGCGTCCGTTCTTTATGATTCGGAGCCGAACAAAAAAGAATACCGCTCGGACAGCATAACGCTGAATATGCCGGAAACGGTACGCAGACAGCCGGATGAACGCACGTTCCTCGCTGAACCTTCCAGACCGAGACCGGCAGAAACGGATAAGGCCGTTTCGGATGCGAAACCGGAACCGGCGCCAAAGAAGGAAGAAACGGATCGCGCCGAACCGGAACAGTCCGGAACAGACGAGATCCCCGCGTTCCGCGTGATCGGCGAGGCGTTTCGGACGTATATAATCGTCGAAGTCGAGGATAAAATCTGGATTATTGATAAACACGCCGCGCATGAGCGGATGCTGTACGAGCAGCTTCGTTCGGGACCGGACGGAAAGGCGACGCAGATGCTTCTGGCGCCGATCCCCGTGACGCTGCGCAAGGAGGAATACGACGCGGTGCTGCGGCATGTGCAGCTGCTTGCCGACGCCGGTTTTCTTGTTGAAGACTTCGGTACCGGAACGATTTCGGTAACGGCGTGCCCGATCCTGCTGGACGCTTCGGACGTGCCCGC
Source organism: Oscillospiraceae bacterium (assembly GCA_902787275.1). Taxonomy (GTDB): domain Bacteria; phylum Bacillota; class Clostridia; order Oscillospirales; family Acutalibacteraceae; genus UBA1425. The sequence goes on from CADAGA010000099.1 coordinate 10,209, forward strand.
GTCGATCCAGGAGCTTGCGGCCTACCTCTGCCGCAGCTCCCAGCAGATCCTGACGGAAAAGATGGACTGGATCTACCACAACACCGCCTGCCGTGCGGCGATCAAGGGCGGCGACTTCACGAGCGAGTACGAACTGCGGAAGTTCACGGAAAAGCTGTTGTCCATGCCGCAGATCCGCACCTGTCCGCACGGGCGTCCCGTGATGATCGAGATGACCCGCAGAGAAATGGAGAAGAGCTTTGGACGTGTCTGAGAGGATCCCCGTGCTTGCCGTCGTCGGACCTACGGCGTCCGGCAAGACGGTGCTGGCTGTTCGACTTGCAAAACAGTTCGGTGCCGAAATCATTTCCGCGGATTCCATGCAGATCTATTCGGACTTGTTTGTTTCTACCGCGAGACCGGATGAAAGCGAGATGCAGGGCGTACCGCATCATCTGCTGGGTTTTTTGCGCGCGGACGTTCCGTTCAGCGCGGCTGACTTCTGCGCGATGGCCGGGGAATGCGCCGCCGATATCCATGCACGCGGAAAACGCGTGATCGTGTGCGGCGGAACGGGGCTTTACGTGCAGTCTTTTCTCGAGAACATTTCTTTTACAGGCGAGGGCAGCGATCCGGCGTTTCGTGCCGAAATGCACGCGCTTGCCGCGTCGCAGGGCAACGAAGCCGTGTGGCGTGCGCTCTATGCAGTCGATCCTGCGGGCGCCGAGGCGCTGCATCCGAACAACCTCGGACGTGTGATCCGTGCTTTGGAGATCTGCCGCAGTACGGGTCTGACCGTTGCGCAGCAGCATGCGCAGTCACGCGCGAACCCGTCTCCGTACCGTTCTCTGGTGCTGTGCATCGACTTTGCCGACCGGCAGAAGCTGTATGATCGCATCGATCTGCGCGTGCGGAAGATGCTGCAGCGCGGGCTGGAGGATGAGGCGCGGCAATTTTTTGAGACGTACGGCGAGGACAGCGGCACGGCGCGTCAGGCGATCGGGTGCAAGGAGTTTCTGCCGTATTTCCGCGGCGAGATCTCTTATGCGCAGGCGGTGGAGTCGATCTGCCGCGGGACGCGGCGCTATGCGAAGCGCCAGTTGACGTGGTTCCGGCGTATGCCGGACGTGCAAACGATTTATGCGGATGCGCCGCAGGACGTCTTCGATCAGGCAATGGAGCGGATCGGGTCGGACGGCCTGTTTGCATCGGGAGGATAAAGCTGTGGCTAAAAAGAAAGAACGAAAATGGACGTTGGACGCGAAAACGCGCGTACTCGTGCGGCGGGTCGTCGTCATCGCGGCGGTTGTCGTTTTGCTCGGTACGCTCGGGTTCGAGATTGCAAAACTGCGACAGAATCCGATCCAGACCACGACAGCCGTTGAAGAGACGATCCCGGAAGCGGTGAACACGGAGGTGTTCGTCCTGCGCGACGAGCAGACCGTGCAGACGGATCTGTCCGGTTACACGGTGCTGTTCGTACAGGACGGCGAGCGCGTCGGAAGCAACGCGCAGATCGCAGCGCGTTTTGCGGATTCCGGTTCCGCAAAACGGTATGCCGATCTTGTCGAGCTGCGCGCGGAATATGCGCGCTACGCGGCGCTGTCGAACGGACGGGAATACTCTTCGATGAAGGTGGAAGCGCTGATGCAGAAGGCGGCGGAAAAGGTTTGCGCGTTCATCGGCGCGGCGGATTCCGGCAATATCGCGGCTGCCAAGACGTATGAGAACGACTTCCTCGGTCAGGAAACGGCGCTGGAGATCGCGGTCACCGGCGATCTGGATCTGTCCTCCAAGATCGCGGAGCTGTCGCAGAAGCTTGAGGCGCAGGAGGCGACCGTCGGGGAATTTGAATCCGTGACGACGGGCGTCGACTCGTCGGGCTATTTCTTCAGCCGGACGGACGGCTGCGAGGACGTGCTGAGCTATGCCGACGCCGACAAGCTGACGGTCGAGCAGATCGAGCTGGCGCTCAAGGAAAAGCCGGCGCAGTCATCCGGCAGCAAGATCGTCAAGAGCCACGTGTGGTACGTTGCAGCGATCCTCGACGCGCAGACCGCGGATAAACTGACGGTGAAAAAGAGCAGCGTGCGCATCGCGTTCCCGAAGGCGGGCGTGCCGGACAGTGCACGGAGCGAATCCGCCAGGCCGCGGTAATGCCATTCATGCGAGGCACGGTCCTTGACATGGAACAAGTTCCACAGATCATCCCCCTGGATGGCATAGTCCCGGGCAATGGCCCGCATGTTCGACAACTTGTCGCCCATCGCCACCATCTTCACGTCCAGGGATGCCTTCGCCAGCCGGTCGCAGAAGGGCTGGATGCGGTTCACGTCCCTGGGCTCGAATTTCATGGTTTCAAACAGCATATCACTGCCCCCTCAGCCGGCGGATGCACTCGTCCGCCTTTTCCTCTGTCAGCCCCGAATCGAAGTCAGTCCTGACCAGGTGGTCCATGTGCCCGTCCATGTCGTCATCGTCATCGAGAATCACGTAGCTGTAATCCCCGGGGTGTCGGTTGAACCACGCCGTGATGTCATCCCCGCGCACGCCGCCCACATAGGGTGTCTTATCATATACCTCCATGCCGAACTTCGCCAGCCACTCCTTCAAATGTTGATAGGCAACGGCGATCTGCCGCCATGAGGACGACACGACGATGACGGCGCCGGTCTCGTCCACGATCCTGCGCAGCTGGGCAAGGGACGGCTCGTAAAGAAGATCGTCATGGTATACTCGCACGCCTTTGTCGAACATCTCCATTGCCCAGGCGCCATTGTTGAGTACCCCGTCCACGTCAAGAAAGATGATCCTGTCATTCATCCCGCAGATCCTCCCTCGTCGGAAAGGCGCGTATGGACTCGAACACGAAGGTCATCCTGTCAATGGTCTTTTCTGTATGGTAATGTCCGCAGTACCAGCGCTTATAGGCCAGCCGCTGCTCGATCTTGTCCAGCCATTCCTCGGTGGACTTGTCCACACGGCTCTGGTCGACGCAGGACAT
>CADAGA010000100.1:0-1177 GCA_902787275.1 Oscillospiraceae bacterium
AGATCGAGGGCTTCGTCGAAACGTCGCTCAATCTCGGCGTGTGCAGCGTGGATGCGGACGGCATGCAGCTGCACTACAGCGTGCGCAGCGGCGTGGACGCCGAACGCGATGCGCTCAGTGAACGGGTCAAAAAAATCGCCGCTGAAAACGGCGCCGCGTGCGAGACGACCGGCGCGTATCCGGCGTGGCAGTACCGAAAGGATTCGCCGCTGCGTGACGCGGCGGTGCGCGCCTTTGAAGCGCGGTTCGGCAGCGCGCCGAAGATCGAAGGCATCCACGCGGGACTCGAATGCGGACTGTTCAGCGGAAAGATCCCCGGCCTCGACTGCATCTCCCTGGGACCCGATATTTTCGATATCCATTCTCCGAAGGAGCGTTTGTCCGTTTCATCCACGGCGCGCACCTACGCGCTGCTGTGGGATATTCTGAAACAGCTATGAAAAAAGGCTGCCGCGAAAACGCGACAACCCCTTATAAGAACTTTCGGAACGCCGTCGGCAACGCATACCGGCGGCGTATTTCATCCGGTGTGCGCCAGACGAACCGGTCGCACTTTGCGCCGCAGAGAATGGTGAACGCTTCCATTTCCCAGCGGATGTGCGTAAACACGTGCGCGCGGTGATCCTGCGAGAGCACGGACGCCGGTTCGACGCCGAATGCCTGCGCCTGTCGCAGCGCACCCTCCACGTCGAGCGGCTCGTCCACGTTCGGCAGCGACCACATCCCGCCCAGAAGCCCCGTTTCCTCCCGGCGCACGAGCGCCAGTTCGTCGCCGTACCAGAGCAGAAAAACGGTTTTCTCGACGAGCTTCTTTTCTTTTTTTGCCGTCTTGACCGGAAGCGTGTCGACGGTCCCGTCAAAAAACGCGCGGCAGCTCTCGCGCAGCGGACAGACGGCACACTTCGGTGAGCGGGGCGTGCAGACCGTCGCACCCAGCTCCATGAGCGCCTGTGTGAACGCGCCGCAGTTCCCTGCAGGGTAGACGCGCCCAAGCTTTTCGGTGATCTCCTGCTTATGCGCGGGAAGGTCGATCGGCGTATTGTCGCCGAGAAATCTGGATGTGACGCGCAGCACGTTACCGTCGACCGCGGCGGTCGGCAGATCGTAGCAGATCGAACAGATCGCTCCGGCCGTATACGGCCCGACGCCCGGCAGCGCACGGACGCTTTCGTAGTCG
>CADAGA010000100.1:1188-6901 GCA_902787275.1 Oscillospiraceae bacterium
GAAAGACGCCGCCGTATACCGAAACGATCTGCCGCGCGGCCTTTTGCAGGTTGCGTGCGCGGCTGTAATAGCCCAAACCCTCCCAGCGCTTGAACAGACGGTCCTCGTCCGCTCCGGCGAGCGCCTCGACGGTCGGAAACGCCTCCAGGAAGCGCGCGTAGTATCCCAGGACCGCTTCAACGCGCGTCTGCTGGAGCATGATCTCCGAGACCCAGACGCGGTACGGCTCGCATCTCTCACGCCACGGCAGCTTCCGCGCGTGTTCGCCGTACCACGGCAAAAGCGCTTCGGGCAGTGCTGCAAACGGTTCCATCTTTGCGCCTCCTTTCTTGAAAGCAGTATAGCAAATCGCGCGGGAATTGTAAAGATTGACAAACGAAAAATGCCCATGTATAATGAGTCGAAACGAAAACTACGGCATGAACGGGGGTCTTTCCGATGAAAAAGCTGCTGCTTCGCCTGTATCTCGCGATCAAGCACATGATCAATCCCGACGACCGCAGTCCTCTGCAGGTCGCGATCGACGAAGGTCTGACCGTCGGAAAGAACTTTCATTGTCTGGACGGGTGCATCATCGATCCCGGACACGTGTGGCTCATCACGATCGGCGACAACGTGACCTTTGCGCCGCGTGTGCACATTCTGGCGCACGACGCAAGCACGAAGCGCGCGCTCGGCTACACGAAGATCGGCAACGTGAACATCGGCAACGACGTATTCATCGGCGCGAACAGCACGGTGCTGCCGGGCGTCACGATCGGCGACGGTGCGATCATCGGCGCGAATTCCGTCGTTACGCACGACGTGCCGGCCGGAACGGTCTGTTCCGGCAATCCCGCGGCGTTTCTCATGACGACGGAGGAATACTATGCAAAGAACCGCGAGCGCATGAAAACCGCGCCGGTTTACGGGATCGAGTATTACAAGCCGAACATCACCGAAGAGCGCAAAGCGCAGATGAAGCGCGAGCTTTCGGAGCACCGGATCGGCTTTGTGAAATGAGAAGGGGAACGGCATGGAGATCGAACGAAAGTGGCTGGTAGATCAAAAGAATATCCCGTATGACCTTGCGCAGCTGGATGCTTACGCGATCGAGCAGGCGTTTCTCTCGTTTCATCCGACCATCCGCGTGCGCCGTCTGTGCGACCGGCAGGGGAACGAGCATTTCGTCCTGACCGTGAAATCCGGTGCCAAAGCGGACGACGGACTTTCGCGCGAGGAGTTCGAGCTGCCGATCGACCGCGCGGGGTATGAGGCGCTTGTGCGCAAATCGGAGGGCAGCGTCATCCGCAAGACGCGTTATCTGTTCCCGCGTGCGGACGGTCTTCTGGAGGAGATCGACGTCTTTCACGGCGCGCTCGAGGGACTTTGCTATCTTGAAATTGAATTTGAAACAGAGGCACAGGCGCGCGCGTTCCCGTCTCCCAGCTGGACGGAACGCGACGTGACGCGCGACGCGCGCTTTCGCAACAGCGCGCTCGCACAGTTCGGCATGCCGACGGAGGAATGAACATGAAAAGAGAACCGACCGCGCAGATCCGGTTTCTGCCGACAGATAAACCGGTTTGCAATCCGTACATCGGCTTTACAAGCTATCAGCGGTTCCGCGCAGAGCCGCTGTATACCGACGTCGTCGTCAAGCCGGAAAACAACAAAACGGAGACCGAGGCGACGGAGTGCTATCCGGTCAATAAGAGCTTCGAGCAGACCGCGGACGAACCGGGATTCTATCCCGATACCGCCGTTGCGTATATCCGCATCCTGTGGAAGGCGTTCGAGCCGGTCCGCGGGCAGTACGACTATGCCCTCGTCGCAGACATTCTCGACAAAGCGCGTGCAAAGGGGCAGACGGTGATGCTGCGCCTGATGCCGCACAGTACGCGCGCGTGCGATGACGTGCCGGAGTGGCTCAAGGCGATCATCCCGTGTCCGGAACGGCCGGAAGGAAAGCGCGTCAAGGATTCGCCCGCGGATCCCGTATATCTGCGTTATTTCGGCGAAGCGGTCGAAGCGCTCGCGCGACGGTTCGATCCCGACCCGACGCTGGACGTTATGGATATTTCCATCACGGGCTCATGGGGCGAGGGACACCGCGTGGACGACTACCCGCGCGAGGCGCTCAAAGAGCTGGCCGACGTGTACGCGCACGGCTTTCGCCATACGCGCCTGATCGGACAGGTCGCGGCGCCGTGGCTCGTCGATTACGTCAACGAGACCGTTCCGTGCGGCTGGCGCGGCGACGGCGTGGGCGAACGGTATCATATGACGGTGAAGTATCCGGACGCGGCTGCGAAGATGCCCGATCTGTGGAAGAAGGCGCCCATCTCCTTTGAGAGCTTCTGGTGGCTCGGCGAATGGGATCGCCAGGGCTGGGACGTCGACGGGGCGATCGAACAAACGCTGTCGTGGCACGTCAGCACGTTCAACGCGAAATCCTTCCCGGTTCCGGAAAAATGGCGCGACAAGATCGAATACTGGCTCAGCAGAATGGGTTATCATTTCGTTCTGCGTGCGCTTGAATACCCGTCCGTCGTGAACGCGGGCGACGTGCTTCGCTTCTGTCTGACGGTCGAAAACCGCGGCGTCGCGCCGATCTACAACGCCATTCCGCTGCGTCTGCGTCTGCGCGGCGCAGAGCAGGAATATCTCTTCACGACCGGCGTCGACGTGCGCACGTGGCTGCCGGGCGAACATACGGCGCCTTTTGAGATCGCGCTTCCGGCGCAGGCACCGGCGGGCGCGTACGACGTCGGATTGTCGATCTCGGGCGAGAACACGCCCGTCGTGCGTTGGGAAACGCAGGGCGCGTTTGACGGCGTGTTCCTGCAAACGGCGCAGATCACTGTCGCGGACGGAACGCCGTGAAAATCGAAAAAAAGTCTCTGCAGCTCTTGACAAAGCCGTGAAAACAGTGTATACTTGCATAGCATTTACGGCACATGGTGGGTATAGCTCAGTTGGTTAGAGTGCCAGGTTGTGGCCCTGGAGGTCATCGGTTCGAACCCGATTACCCACCCCATTTACCAATACGCAAGGTGAGAGCCTTGCTTTTTGTTTATCTATTGGGGCGTAGCCAAGGGGTAAGGCACGGGACTTTGACTCCCGCATCCGCTGGTTCAAATCCAGCCGTCCCAGCCAGAAAAACGCCTCTTTTGTCTACCGACAAAGGGGCGCTTTTGAATGAAAAGCAAAACAAGGAGCGATCGACATGTCCAAAACCGACAGATTTGAAAAGGTGTATACGCAGGGAACGCTGACGACAACGGAGATCTGGGTCGACAAGGAGACCGGCGTCAACTACCTGTTTCACGCGAGCGGATACGCGGGCGGCATGACGCCGCTGCTGGACAGAGACGGCCGTCCCGTCGTGTCACCGATCGTGAACCGATAACGCGCATGAACGCACTGAGTTCTCTTTTTACACAGATCCGCGACGGCGAAACCGTCACGCTGCAAAAGGGCGCCGTCTATCACGTCCGCCCGGAGGATTCCTATGCGCTGACGGGCTATTACTGTACCAATACCGCCAGGAAAGCCGAGAATCCGAACGGCGACCGAAGCGTTGCCGTATTCATGAAGGATCGGCGGAACGTCACCGTCGACGGCAACGGCGCAACGGTGCTGGTGCACGGCAAAATGACGCCGTTTCTCTTTGACCGCTGCGTGAACGTGACGGTGAAAGACCTGACGGTGGATTACGCCTGCCCGACGATGACCGAGTTCACCGTGGCCGAAAACGCGGACGGCGTCTGCGTTCTGCGCTTTTTGCCCGAATGCCGCTTCCGTGTGCAGGGAAACCGTCTGTTTTTTTGCGGCGAGGACGCGCCGGACGGCGTGCCGTATTGGGAAGACGAGAGCTGCGGTGATCGCCGGTTCGCAAATGTTTACGATCCCGTTTCCGATACCTGCCGCGAATACGACAAGAATCAGCTCACCTTTTCTTCGATTGAGCAGATCGGCGCGCACGAGCTGCGAGTGACGTTCGCGGACAGAACCGCCGCGCCCGCAGCCGGACAGACGGTGCAGACGCGCAGCATCGTCCGCGACCAGACCGGCGCGCTGTTTCAGCGCTGCAGGGATCTGCGCTTTGAGGGTCTGCGCGTGAAATTCATGCACGGACTCGGCATGGTATCGCAGTTCTGCGAGAACGTCAGCTACCGCGGCTGCGACTTTACGCCGGGTGAAGGCAGGACGATCGCCAGCACGGCGGATTTCTTTCAGTTCTCCGGCTGCCGCGGGCAGTTGACCGTCGAAAACTGCAGGGCGTGGGGCGCACAGGACGATTACGTGAACGTGCACGGCACACATCTGCGCATCGTGGAAACGGACGCCGAAGCAAGAAGCATGATCGTTCGTTTCATGCACGATGAAACGTGGGGGCTGCAGGCTTTTGCGCCGGGCGACCGGCTGGAGTTCATCCGATACGATACGCTGCAGCCGTATGCCGAGACCGTCGTGACGGCTTACGAGAAGCGCAGCGACACGGATATCCGGCTGACGGTGGACAGAGCGCTGCCCGACGGGATCGCGCTGAACGCCGACGTCGTGGAAAACGCGAGCTGGACGCCGGATCTGACCGTCCGCAGCTGTGATTTCGGCGCGACGTGGGGACGCGGGATCCTCTGCACGACCCGCGGAAAGGTGCGCATCGAGCACAACCGCTTTCACCATCTTGCGGGTCCTGCGCTGGTGGTGGAGGACGACTGCAATTTCTGGTTTGAATCGGGATATACGCGGGACGTCGTGTTCCGCGATAACGAAGTGACCGGCTGCAACTGCGGGGACTACTATGACGGCGCGCCCGTGATCTGCTACGCGCCCAAGGTGCTGCGTCCGGTCGAAGGCGCTTTCGTGCACGGCAGTCTCTCCGTGACCGGAAACACCTTCTGCGAGGCGCGGCACGGCCGGCACCTGATACGGCTGGAATCCGTCGCGCACGCACAGATCTCCGGCAACCGCTCCGACGCGCCGATGCGGGTCATCTCCTCCTGCTGCGGCGAAGTCCTGCAGACCGATAACGGTCAAATGAATGACTGACCCTAAAAAAGAAAACCGCCGAAAGGCGGTTTTTGTTTTACCAGATGAACGGGATCACCTTGTATCTGACGCGTTTCTTATACGCCGCATAGCCGTCCAGACCGGCCTCGAGGATCTGCTCCTCGCCCCGGATGCGCTTGGCGATGATCGGGATATAGAGAAGCATGACCGCAAACGAAAAAACCGAACCGAGCACCAGCGGCATGGCGAGGAACAGCAGCAGCGTGCTCATGTACATCGGGTGGCGCACGATCCCGTACAGCCCCGTGTCGATGACCTTCTGGTTTTCCTGCACCTCGATGGTGCGCGACAGATACACGTTCTCACGAAGCACTTCGGCGTACAAAACATAGGCGAGCAGAAATACGGCTGCCGCGGCAATGCTTGCCCACGTCGGCAGCATGAACCATCCGAAACGGTAATTCAGCCCCGCCAGAACAAACGCCGCCAGAAACATCAGACCGCTCAGCAGGAGAACCGCTTTCTGTTCGGACTGTTTTTCCTTTGCGTTCAGGCGCTTTTTCAGAAGAGCGGGGCTTTTGATCATCATGACGATCCCCGCGCAGAACATCGGCACGAACAGGACGCCGAGAAACAGCCACGCCTGCCAATAGCCGAAGCTGCCCGCCGGCACGAACAGCAGCGCCGCCACCAGCGCAAAGCCGAGCAGGAATTT
>CADAGA010000100.1:6906-13858 GCA_902787275.1 Oscillospiraceae bacterium
GCCACCAGCGCAAAGCCGAGCAGGAATTTGGCGATTGCCTGAACGAACAGCTTGAGATTCAAAAAAGATCACCACCCGATGGATTTTGCCGAAAACGGCTTGCACGGTCTTTGGCGATTCTGCGGAACAGGAGAAAAAGCAGCAGACCGATCAACGTCCCGACCGTATTCAGGATCACGTCGTCGATATCCGAACTGCGGTTCAGAAGGATCTGACAGATCTCGATGCAGACAGAAGCAAGACAGCCGCTCAGAATAACTTTCCTGCTTGACACGTTCCACAGCAGCGGGACGAGAAAGCCGAACGGAACGAACATGACGATATTGCCCAAAAAGTTAATGAAGAAATAGCTGCGAATCCCGTTGACGAACGCTTCTCTGTAAGTTCTTGTAAAGACCCTGAAGGGGATCAGATTGACCTCACCGATGCGGGTTTTGAGAAAACCGAAACCATTCACGCCGAACTCGAGCTTTGGGATGATCGTCTGCGACGCAGTGCCGGCACACCAAAGGACGAACAGACACAGCGCGATCTCATGCAGCCAGTTTGGTTTGCCGCCTCTGTGCTTGAGGATGACCGCGCGCACAGCGATCCAAACTGGCAGTGTGAGCGCAAGATAGGGGAGCATATTGACAAAGTACCCGATCACAGAACGCATAAAAAGCTCCTTGGTTTATCCGAAATCGTCGTATTCCTCCTGCGGCGTGTGCTGCGGTTCATCTTTCTTTTGGCGCATGCCGAGAAAAACGGAGGACATGATCGCGGCGGTCAGGATCACGGCGACCAGAACGGTGCCGACGATCTTGGCTTTGTTCGCTTCGTTGTACATCTTTGCGGCGGATACGGCGGAGGCTGTTTCGGATGCGGAAACGGATGCTCCGGTCGTCGCCGCAGTCGCCGCAAGGACGTCGTCCGCGGGATCGGACGCAGTCTCTGCCGCGTCAGAGCGTTTGGTCGCGGTCGTCTTGGTCGTTTCAGCCTTTTTCGTTTTCGGTTTCGTGGTCTTGGACGACGCTGCGGCCTTCGACGGGACCGGCGCGGGCTGCAGGACGGTCGGCTGCACGGCGGACGCTGTGGTCGATGCGGCAGCCGTTGTGGCGGCAGGTTCTCTCTTTGCCGCCGCGGTGATGACCGGAGCCGTCGTGCGCACCGGACGCGTGGTCGTTTCCGTCACGGCTCTGTCGGTCGTGGTCGTGGTCGATTTGGCGGTCGTGCTTTTCTCCGTCGTCGTTTTCCGTGCCGCGGTCGTTTCCTCCTGCGTCGTCGGCTCTTGCGGCGAATAGACGGTCAGCCGGTAATAATTCGACGGGTTGCCGCCGAAGTCGAGGATCTGGACGCCGGCGGTGATCTCGCCCTCCGGCCAGAACTTGACCCCTGCACGTACCTCGCAGATCGAATCGTACGGGTTGCCCCAAGCGCCGTCGTCGAGGAATCCCTCGAGCTCATAGCGGCTGTGGTCGACGCCCTCGACCGTACCGCCCGCATAGATCGTCCCGATCAGCTCGTCGTTGACGTAAACCATGACGCCGGTCTTGCCGTCCTCGGTCGTGTGATCCGTGCAGTTGTACTGCACCCCAAGATAGACGGAGTGATCCGCGGGGCTTGCTGCCCAGTGCAGAAAGGCGAAGGAGAGGTTATTGTTGGACTCGTGCTGCGGGATCTGCAGCGTAGAGAGCGTTTCGTCATATTCGTACGGATTGAGGATCCCGTCCACCTTCGGTACGGCGAAAGCGGAAAACGACAGGCACGTCAGCAGTGCCGCAAAACAAAGAAATCGTTTCATACCCGTCCCGTTTACCAGCCGTATTTTTCGGGACCCCACGGTTTTTCCGTGAGCTTCTGTTCGGCATAGATCAGCGTGTTGTCCGGCACGTCGCGCGTGAGCACCACGCCGGCGCCGACGACGCTGTAGACGCCGACCTTGACGCCGGGCATGAAGATCGCGTTGACGCCGGTGCGGCAGTAGTCGCCGAGGAACACGGCGTCGCCGAACCCGTTGTGGAATTCCCGGCGGCCCTTGACGCGCTGGAGCGTGATGGAGTCGTCAAAGCGCAGGCTTCCGCAGACCGTTGCCGCGCCGAGATCGGTATTCTCGCCGATCACGCCGTTCCATTCCATGTAGTGATACAGATACACGCGGTTGAGGATCATGCCGTCCAGTTCGGCGGCGTGGCTGACGATGCACTCGCTGCCGATCGTAGAGCAGGGGGCGACGTAGCAGCAGTTGCCCACCTTCGAGCGGTTGCCGATCACGACGTTCTCGCCGATGATCGCGCCCCTGACGATCTCGCAGTCGTCGCCGGCGATCAGATTGCCCTCGATGATCACGCCGTGCCCGATGCGGGTGTTCCTGCCCAGACGGACGAACCCTTTCACGACGGCGGTCGGGTCGATGGTCGCACCCTCCGCAAGCTCGTTCTGCGTCAGCGCGGCACAGCGCTTTTTGTTGATCACGGTGTTGGCGTAAAGGATATCCCACGGACGGTCGATGTCAAAGAATTCGGACGCGGCAGTCACGCAGCGCAGAGGCGTGCCGCGCTGCATTTCGTCTGCGAGCGTGATCTCCAGATACCCCTCGACGGGCGTCATCATGCCGACGTCCGTGCTGGGGAAACGGCAGCCGTTGAAGGGCAGCGCGTCGAAGATCTCGCGGCGCAGGGCAAAGGCGGCAAAGCGGTGCGTGCTCTCGTCGCGCGAGTGACCGTAGATCCCGGTCACGCTGCCGTCCTCGAGCGTACAGCCGATGTGTTCGCTGCTGCGGTCCTCGATCGCGCCGACCAGCGCGGTGTTCTCACGCGTCGAAAGGAACGCGTCGCGCAGCCTGCGCAGATCGTCCGTGTCGACGATCGTGTCGCCGTACAGCAGCAAAAAGTCCTCGTCTACGTCGTCTTTCGCGCGCAGCAGGGAATAGGCGGCGCCCTTCGGCGCGTCGTCCGTCAGCACGCGCACCGCGGCACAGTCGCGGAAATACGCGCGCACCTCGTCGCTGAAGGGGCCGGCGACCAGCACGATCTTGTCGAAGCCGAGTTGCGTCAGACTGTCGACCGCAAAGGATACGATCGGCTTATTCGAGACCGGCATCATCACCTTGTTGCGGATCTGCGCATACGGCCAGAGCTTTGTGCCTTTTCCGGCACACAGGATCACGGCGGTTTTCATCGTATATCTTCCTCTCTCTTATCGTGTCAGCGTTTCAACGGCGGCGCGGAATGCGAAGTCCGTCATCACTTCCGGCAGCCGCTCGTAAAGCCGCAGCTTTTCCCGGATGCCGGGCAGCAGCGACGTGTCTTTTTCGGCAAGGAACCGTTCACACAGCAGCAGGATATCCGCAAATACGAAGAACTTCTCGATCCACGGCGACAGCTCCTTGTAAAGCTGATCGCCTTTACGCTCGCGCAGGAGCGCGCAGCAGTCGCGGACGTGCGCGACGTATCCGGTGAACTGTAAAGGCATATCCTTTACACTGCCGGCGGCCTGCAGCGACGAGATCGCCTCGACCATGCGCGGCGAGATGTCCGTCTGCAGACACGAGACGAGCAGATGCTCGGCAAAAAAGACGAACGTTTGCGCGTCGTCGCCGACGACCGTGCGCAGCGCGTTTTCCCAGGAGCGCAGCGGATCGTACGTTTCGGGCGACCAGAGATAGTCCGCAACCGTCAGCAGCGGGATCTTCGAGCAGTGGAACTGCGGCATGACGTTGGCGATCAGACCTTCGCTGTACCGGTACAGCAGCGGATCGCGTCCCGCCAGATAGCCAAGGTGCATCTCGTGCACCATCTCCGCGTCGTTGACCGGGAAATTGTCCCAGTACAACGGGCGATGCAGCGTATGTTCCGCAAAAACGACCGCCTGCGGAACGGTCAGCTCCAGAGAGCAGATGCTGCGTCCCGTCCAGAACAGCCGCACTTCCGGCGCGACGCTGCGGCCGAGCTTGGAAATATAGTAGTCGTCCGCTTTTCCGTGGTACTGCATGGGGCAGACGGTCAGCTGTGCGTGCGCGTCGAAGCTCCGCAGCGCGTCGAACAGACGGTTCACGAGATCCGCGTGGGCGTTGACCGTCTCGCCGTAGCGCGCTATGTCCTGCGGGTACTGCAGCTCGTCCGGGATATCGTCCAGCAGCAGCCCGAAGCATCGCACGCCGACAGAGAAAAGCTGGCGGCATTTATCGACGAGGCGCGCGAACTGCGCTTCGTCCGTATAGCGGATGTCGAGCCCCGGCGCGATGCAGAACCAAAAACCGACGCAGTTTTCCTCGGCGCACCGCACGAGCGACGCGAGCGCAGACAACTCCTTTTCCGGATACGGCTCCTGCCAGCGCTCGCGGTGATACGGGTCGTCCTTCGGCGCGTAGAAGTAGGCGTTCATGCCGTGCTCAGCCATCAGACGCAGCATCTCCGGCCGCTGTTCCGGCAGCCACGGCGTACCGTAGAACCCCTCGATATACCCGCGCAGCGCGAACAGCGGATAGTTTTCGACTTCGCCCAGCCGCAGCTTTTGCCGCTCGATCTGCGCGTACAGATCGCACAGCGCATAAAAAAGACCGCGCCGTCCGCCGTGACGGATCTCGGCCGCAAAGCCGTCTGCCGTCTGCCGGACGTCGAGGCGATATTTTTCTTGTGTCACGCGGCGGCTTTCCTCAATATAGGTAAAGTCCCGCGTATTGCACAGGCGCGAAACGACGGAAAGGTTTCCGCTGTCCGCACATTCAATTTGTCTGGCGCCAAAAAATGCGCGCATGAGATCCGCGTCGTCGCCGCGCGGAACGATGACACATCTGTAAAGGTCAACTTCTTTACAATCAGAGAGGATTCTTTTCGGATTCTCGATTGCCATCACATCACGTCCCGATCCGGATAGGTTTGTTTCACACGTGCCAGCACGTCCGCCGTCGGCCGGATGCCGGCTTGCTTCATCGCGGCGAACACCGCGCCGAGCTGCGGCGGGAAGGGCAGGAAAGCGGCTTCTCTGTCGGGGAACGACCGGAGAAACCGTTCGGTAAAGCGCGGCACGTGTCGAAATACGCCGCCCCAGAGTCCCAGGGGACAGTCGTCCGGCAGCATCCCGAGCAGCGCGCGCACCGTCCGCGCAAAATCGTCGGCCTGCGTTTCCAGAATACGGATCGCGCATGCGTCGCCTCCCGTCGCGCAGGCGTTCACCTGCGGCAAAAACGCGGCGACGTCCTGGCGGCGGATGGGCGGGTCGTAAAACCGCTCGATCAGCTCATCCGTGTTCTGCACCTGAAAAAACGCGCGGACAGCTTCCTCCAGCGCCGTCTTTTCGCCGGAACCGTCCGCACTGCGCACCGCACGGCGCACGGCCTCCAGCGCGATCGCGTAGCCGCTGCCTTCATCGCCCAGCAGATACCCGTAGCCGCCCTTGTGCAGGATCTGGCCGTCCGCATTTCGCGCGACCGCCATGGAACCCGTGCCGCAGATCGCCGCGGCACAAACGCCCTCGCGGCACATTGCTTCGAGCGCGATAAAAAGATCGCTGTCCATGCCGATCACGTCCGCCTGCACGATCCCGTCCGTCAGGCGGCATACGTCCGCCTTGTCGGCACGGCCGTTCAGCGCAGATGATCCGATGAAAACGCTTTTAAACGGAAAAAGTCCCGACTTGCGCCGTACCTCCCGCAGCAGCTGCGCGAGATTGTCCCGTACGACGGAGAGGGGATTGGAGTAATGGTTGATGCTGCCGGCGGACGCTTCGCAAAGAAACGTGCCGTCACCCGAAAAGAGCGCCGCCGTGGTGCGGCTGCCGCCGCCGTCGATCCCGAGATACATTCGATCGCTCCTTTTTTTCAGATGCTCCTGCTTCGGTCAGAACGACTCGGGCGGATCCGGGTCATACGGCTGCGCGATGTACCGATCGTCTGCCGCAGCGTTTTTGACGAGCCGGTAACTGCCGAAGAACATGATCAGAACAAATGCGACGAACACCCATCCGGCGTGTGCGGAGGAGAACGTCGCGATAAAGTCGTACGTGCCGTGGATCAGGGCGGGGAGCACCAGCGCCATATGCCGGCAGTGCTTGCTCTGCATCGATCTGCCCATTCCGTCGAAGCGCTTGGCTGCGCCGTAGAAAACGCCCATGAACACGCCGAAGCACGCGTGCCCCGGCACGGCGGTCACGGCGCGCACGAGCGCGGTCGCAATGCCGTTCATGGCGACGTAGCCGAGATTCTCCCACAGCGCGAAGCCGAGGGAAACGAATACGGCGTAGACCACACCGTCGAATTGACAGTTGAAGTTCGGAGAATTCCACGTGCGCTTCCGCAGCAGGATATACTTCGCACCCTCCTCGCCGAATGCGACGATGCCGAAATACAGGATCGCGTTGTAGAGGATCGAATCCTCAGCGACGAAGTGCGACAGCACCGTCATGCCGACACGCTCCGCGACCATTGCGAGAAACGTCGACAGGATGCCGAACAGCACCAGCGAGACCAGCAGACCCGTCGGCTCCCGATCGAGCCGATCCGCCTTGTATACGCGCACGAGCAGCACGATCGCCGGAATAACGGCGGCGGCGATCAGGATGGGATTCATGGTCAATACGGTCATAAGGCGGCCTCTTCGACAGCGGCGTCCTCCGTTTTGCACAGCATGTCCAGAATGTCCATGTAGAACGCGTGCGTCTTGTCCTTGTCCGCGAACAGACCGATCGGCGTGCCGTGGTCGCCGACCTGCACCGGCATGACCTGCCAGATGCCGGGTTCGATCTTTTCGCTGTCGTAATCCCGGAACGGTTCGTCGTTCGGGTGCAGCGCGGACGAGACCTGCACGAGACCGTCGTTGCGCATCTCTTCTTCGCTGGCGCCCAGGAAGTGGCCGTATCGGCGCATCAGCGACGACGTGAATTTGAGAAACCTGAAGTCGGTTTCGGATGCCTTCATGCGTTTGCCGCTTTTGGTCACGGCGTTGAACGCATAGGAGAAATAATACACGTTCGG
>CADAGA010000101.1 GCA_902787275.1 Oscillospiraceae bacterium
TATCTTCCGCAGTTTTACGAAATGCTGCGGCACATGCCGATCTTCGCCTGGCAGCTCCAGGCATGCTCCCCGATGGGCAGTGCCGCGTCTGGCGGCGTAGACGTGACATTTGACGCGAAACGCGTTCTTGAATTCGTCCGCAGCACCGCCGAAACCGCGCCGTTCTGCGTCGGCACGGCGGATAATATCGGTTACTACACGCCCGAGGAACGCTTCGTGCGCGGTCTTCCGGACGTGACGTTCCGCGGCTGCACCGCCGGTCTTTCGTCGATCGGCATCGACAGCGTCGGCAACGTGCGCGGCTGCGAGTCGATGTACGATCCGCGCTTCAACGAAGGCAATCTGCGCGAGCGGTCACTGCGCGAGATCTGGGACGATCCGCATGCGTTCGCCTACAACCGCGCGTTCCGTCCGGAACTGCTGACGGGCAAGTGCGGTACGTGTCCGCACGGTTCGATCTGCGCCGGCGGCTGCCGCAGCTACAACTGGTTTGCGGGCGGCAGGCTGTATGAGAGCCCCTTGTGCGCGCGTGAATAAAAAGAAAAGAATCTGTTAATTATCGTCAAATCCGCTTGCAATCCGCAGGCGTTTCGTATATCCTTTTATCAACATGAGTATCCCGAGGTCAGAACGATGGATGAACAAAACCGGATCAACATCCTGGTCACGCTGGACGCGAACTACATACTGCCGCTGCGCGTGCTGCTGCACAGCCTGCTGCTGAGCGACGACGAATCGTTTTTCGCCGTCTACGTGGCGCATGCTTCGCTGACGGCGGAGGACTTCGCAAAGATCGGCAGCGCCCTGCCGGAAAGCCGCTTCGCGGTGTATCCGGTCGAGGTCCCGCCGGAGCTTCTGTGCGACGCGCCCGTGCTGCGCCGTCTGACCAAGGCGTCCTATTACCGTCTGATCGCGCCGTCCTATCTGCCGGACGACGTCGACCGTATCCTTTACCTCGATCCCGACATCACGGTGATCCGTTCCCTGCGGGACTTCTACGCCACGGATCTCGGCGACAGCTATATCGCCGCCGCCGGGCACTTCGACGGCTTCCTGCGCTTGATCAACCAGCGCCGTCTGCACGTGCGCCACAACGCGGATTATGTCAACTCCGGCGTGCTGCTGATGGACGTGAAGAGACTCCGCGCGCTCGACAATAACGAGCAGATCTTCGACTTTGTGCGCCGCCATTCGCGCATGCTCTTCCTCGGCGATCAGGACACGGTCAACGCGTTCTACGACGGGCATATCCTCGTCACGGACGCGCGTGTGTGCAACCTGGACGAGCAGACGTTCCGTCGCCTGCAAAGACGCGGCGAGATCGACCTGGAGTGGGTGCGCGAACACACGGCGATCATCCATTATGCCGGCAGCAAAAAACCGTGGAATCCGCCCTATAACGGCGCGCTGGGCATGTTTTTTGACGTCTGCCGCAAGGATCTCGAAGCCGTGATCGGAGAACCTCTGCTATGAAAACGAATGAATCCAGATCCTCCGTCACACTGCTGCGTGTGCTCTGTCTGCTGGTGCTGGCAGGCATCGCTGCGGTGTGCGTTTTGATTTATCTGCGCTACGGCAAAGACCTGTGGTCGCTCGTGACGGACGCTGAAAGCTTCCGCGCGTGGATCGACCGCTTCGGCGCGTGGAGCGGCGTCGTTTTCGTCGCCGTGCGCGCCGTGCAGACCGTCGTCAAGATCGTTCCCGCGGAGCCGCTGGAGATCGGCTCGGGGCTGCTGTTCGGCGCAGCCGGCGGCATGCTGCTGTGCCTTCTGGGCAATATCCTCGGCTCGCTCGTCATCCTGTTCCTGACGCGCAAGCTCGGCACGCGCGTTCTGGAGCTGTTCCGTCTCGAAAACAAGCTGCGCTCCATGCGCTTTTTACAGGATAAGGAAAAACGCAGCGCGCTGCTGTTTCTCTTTTATCTCATCCCGGGCACGCCGAAGGACGGCATCACCTATTTCGTGGGGCTGACGGACGTCAATCTGGCGGAATACATGATCATGACGTCCATCGCCCGCATCCCGTCGATCCTCTCGTCGACGATCTGCGGCGCATTCCTCGGCCGACGGAATATCCCGCTCGCCATCGGCGTTTTTGCCGCGACCGCCGTGCTGAGCATCCTCGGCGGAATTGCGTATAAAAAGATCTCGCAGCGCTATGCAGCACGCCGCGAGCAGAACGAACCGACGGACGAAAACCGGTCGGCTTGACTTTTTTCGCACAATCTGGTAGAATAATAAAACCAAATTCAAGGAGGTACATGTATGAACAAGATGTTGAAAAAAACGCTTGCAGTGTTCCTGTGCATCTGGATGCTGTGCCTGACCGGTATTGCAGCTTTTGCAGCCAGCGAGCAGCCCTATGAGTCGCCCGCTTCCATCAAACTCAGCAAAACCTCGGTTTCCATGGTCTACGGCGGAACGGAGCAGCTGACCGCTACCGTGCTGCCCGAAGGCGCGGATCAGAAGGTCACCTGGTCGTCCTCGGACACGAACATCGTCGTCGTGGACGGCACCGGCAAGCTGACCGCCGCGAAGAATACGGCCGAAACGCCCTCCGGCAAAAAGACGGTCACCATCACGGTCCAGTCCGTTTCGACGCCGAGCGTCAAGGCGACCTGCACCGTCACGGTGGACAACGACGCGCCCACGAAGGCGAGCACCACGCTGAACACGATCCTGACGTTTTTGAAGACGCTCTTCACCACGCTGTCCGGTACCCTCAGCGCTCTTCCGCTGAAGGAGTACGGCGCGACGCTCCTGGATCTGTTCAATAAGATCCTGGAGCTGATCCCGAAAACCGCTGCATAATCCATGCAAAGCAAAAGCGGCTGCCGCAAATCTGCGACAGCCGCTTTTTTCGTTTCAAAAGGTAGACTTTCCGAGCCGTTCATGCTACAATAGAATAAACCGAATTCAGGAGCGTGACGAGACACAGCGAAGGCATTCGCCGACTGCCGGCGCAGCAAGGGCGACGAAAAGGGAGAGAGTCAGAAGTTCTGGCTTTCGCTCCTGCGGGATGTGCTCGGCGTGGAGCATCCGGAGCAGTTCATCGACTTTGAGAACCGGGTGCTGCTGGAGCACACCAGCTTTATCGACGGCTATATTCCGTCCACAAAGGTGATGATCGAGCAGAAAACGCTCGGCAGGCGAAGCGTTACCGTTGCAGGGAGTGCCATCATGATTATTTACGGATGCGTTCCTGCTCTTTCTGCTGACTCTCTGTTATAATATAATATTTTTTAATCAGGATGTGAAGCGAGAACGAACTACACTTCGAGTGCCATTAAACAAACTAAAAACCGGATAGTTTGTTTGATAATAATTATAAAGGAGAAAGAATATGCAGTACAAAACGTCACAGGTAGTACTAAAGGAAAAATTCATGGGTCACGATGCAAAGAACCTGTCCGCGCTTGATGACGAACTTAACAGGTGGGCAGCAGAGGGTTGGACACTCGCTACAATGACCACAACCGTCGCTAAAAGCACCGGCCTTGGCGGCGGTGACCGTACGGTCTTTACGTTAGTATTCATGCATCCGTAAAAATGACGCAAGCAAAGCAGCAGACAAAATGGCAGTCTGCTGCTTTTGCTGTTTGTGGATAGAATCTCCTATCTTTTTTGTCTCCTGCTTATACTCCGAAAAAGGACTGCTTGCCTGCGTATTTGCAGGTTTGCAGTCCTTCCGTTTTGCGGCATTACGCCGCTTGATACTTGTTTTTTATGCTTGGGCGTCTGCATCCGGCGTTTCCGCCTGCGGTTCGGCAGGCGTTTCCTCCGCCGGTTTGAAAACGAACTTGTCGTCCTCCACGGTGCAGAGGTAGGCTTTGCCTGCCTGCACGGAGCCGTCGAGCATGCGCTCGGAGAGCGTGTCCTCGATCTGCGACTGGATCGCCCGCTTGAGCGGACGCGCACCGTAGACGGGGTCGAAGCCCGCGTCGGCAATCTTCGTCACCGCTTCGTCCGAGAACGACAGCTTGATCTCCATCTGCTCGGTGCGCTTCGAGAGCGTCCTGAGCAGGCGCGACGCGATCTCCTTGATGTCCGGCTTCGTCAGCTGACGGAACACGATCACCTCGTCCACACGGTTGAGGAACTCCGGACGCAGTGCGCGCCGCAGCTCGCCCATCACGGCTTCGCGGATCTTCTCCTGATCCATCACGCCGTCCTTCTTCTCGCCGGTAAAGCCGAGCGTACCGCCGTTCTGACCGGTGATGAGCCCCGCGCCGAGGTTCGACGTCATGATGATGATGCAGTTTTTGAAGTCCACCTTGCGTCCCTGCGAATCGGTCAGGATACCGTCGTCCAGGATTTGCAGCAGCATGTTGAACACATCGGGATGCGCTTTTTCGATCTCGTCGAACAGGATCACGGAGTAGGGTTTGCGGCGCACCTTTTCGGTGAGCTGGCCGCCTTCCTCGTAGCCGACGTATCCGGGCGGCGAGCCGACCAGACGCGACACGGTGTGCTTCTCCATGTATTCCGACATATCCAGACGGATCATGGCGTTCTCATCGCCGAACATCGTTGCGGCGAGCGTCTTGCACAGCTCCGTTTTGCCCACGCCCGTGGGGCCGAGGAAGATGAACGATCCGATCGGACGCTTGGGGTCCTTGAGACCGACTCTGCCGCGGCGGATGGCACGCGCGACCGCACGGACGGCTTCGTCCTGGCCGACGATGCGGCGGTGCAGCTCCTCCTCCATATGCAGCAGGCGTTCGCTTTCCTCCTGCGTGAGCTGTACGACGGGGATGCCCGTCCACTGGGACACGATCTGCGCGATCTCCTCGCCCGTCACTTCGTCCGTACTGCCCTTGTTCTTTTCCTGCCACGCCTTCTTCTGCGCGTCCAGCTGCTCCTGCAGCTTCTTTTCCTCGTCACGCAGCTCGGCAGCGTGCTCGAATTCCTGCGTGTTGATCGCGGAAGCCTTTTCCTCGCCGATCTCCTTGAGCTTCTGCTCGAGCGCTTTCAGATCCGGCGGCGCGGTGAACGCGCGCAGACGCACGCGGGACGCCGCTTCGTCCACGAGGTCGATCGCCTTATCCGGCAGGAAACGGTCGCCGATGTAGCGCGCCGACATCTTGACGGCGGCGAGGATCGCCTCGTCCGTGATGCGCACCTTGTGATGCGCCTCGTATTTATCGCGAAGGCCGCGCAGGATCTCGATCGCTTCCTCCTCCGACGGTTCGCCCACGATCACGGGCTGGAACCGGCGTTCGAGCGCCGCGTCCTTTTCGATATTCTTGCGGTATTCGTCGATGGTCGTCGCGCCGATCACCTGCATCTCGCCTCTGGCAAGCGCGGGCTTGAGGATATTTGCCGCGTCCACGGCGCCCTCGGCGGAACCTGCGCCGACGAGCGTATGGATCTCATCGATGAACAGAATCACGTCACCCGCCTTGATGACTTCGTCCATGGCGGATTTGATACGTTCCTCGAAGTCGCCGCGGTACTTCGTGCCGGCGACCATTCCGGTCAGATCGAGCGCCACGATGCGCTTGTCACGCAGCGTTTCGGGCACTTCGCCCGTGGCGATCTTGAGCGCCAGCCCTTCGGCGATCGCCGTCTTGCCGACGCCGGGTTCACCGATCAGGCAGGGATTGTTCTTCGTGCGGCGCGAAAGGATCTGAATCACACGCTCGATCTCCTTGCTGCGTCCGATCACGGGGTCGATCATGCCCTTGCCTGCCGCTTCGGTCAGATCGCGGCCGAACTGGTTGAGCGTCGGCGTATTCGCCTGGTTTTTCGCCTGTTTCGCGTCTGTCGGGCTCTTGTAGCTGCCGCCGCTCATGGCTTTGGCAAGGTTTGCCTGCACGTCCTGCAGCGGCACGTTCAGCTCGCGCAGGATCGTCACGGCGGCGCTGTCGCTTTCTTTCAGAAGCGCCGCAAGCAGATGCTCCGTGCCGACGTAGGACTGCCCCATCGCGCGCGCCTGCTGGACTGCCAGATTCATGATGATGTTCTTGCAGCGCGGTGTGAAGTCGTTCGCCGTCAGCACCGTGGGCGAGCCGATCCCGATGGTGCTGCGGATCAGATCCTCGACCGATTCCGCGCTCGCTTTGGCGGCGGTCAGCGCTGCGTATGCCACGCCGCCCTCTTCCGCCAGAAGTCCCAGCAGCAGATGTTCGCTGCCGATATAGGTATGTCCCAATTCTTCGGCCTTTTCGATCGCGCGGTTCAGCGCGACGTTGGCCTTTTCCGTAAATCCCGTAAATTTATACATCATACTCTGTCATCTCCTTGTGTCAAAATGGCGGTACGCACCGCTTCGGCGCGGATCGCGTCCCGCTGCGCCGGCGTCAGATTGCTGCCGTTCGCGGCGTTGATGGTGGCCGGCTGCATGCGCACGATCAGTTCGTTGATCTTTTCCACGTTCAGTGCAAATACGTCTCTGACCGAGCCCATGCGCACCAGCGAAATAAGCTCCATAAACTCGTCCGTCGACAGAAGTCGCGCGCTGCTGAGCACGCCGCGTGCGCGCCAGATCTTGTCGATCTCCGCTTCGTTTTTCAGAAGCTGCTCCTGTGCGGCGCGTTCCTGCGCGACGATCTGCAGCGTGATCGCGCGCAGATTGTCGATCGCAGCCTGCTCGGTGATGCCGAGCGTGATCTGGTTGCTGATCTGGAAAATGCTGCCGCGTGCCTGCGAACCTTCGCCGTACGCCCCGCGGATCACAAGTCCGAGCTTCGAGACCGTCGCCGCGAGCGACGAGATGCGTCCCGTCGCGTCGAGCGCCGGCAGGTGCAGCATCACCGAGGCGCGCATCGCCGTACCAAGATTGGTCGGGCACTGCGTGAGATAGCCGATACGCTCATCGTACGCATACTGCAAGCGCTTGTCGAGCATCGTGTCGATCTTGTCCGC
>CADAGA010000102.1 GCA_902787275.1 Oscillospiraceae bacterium
CAAAGAAGAAATGCATCGCGTAAAAATCCTTATAATCGGGATAAATACCGTACGCCGCAAAGCCGCCGCCCAGACCGTTGGAACGGTCGTGCATCGGTTTCATCGCTTCGATGATGCGCTCGCCGGTCATTTTTCTGCCCTCGCGGGAGATCACCGCGGCGATCGCGCAGCCGGAGGGGATGCGTACCTGCCCTTCTCTCGGTGTCATAAAGCTCACCCTTTCAAAAAAAGAAACGCCCATTCCGGCGCGGAACCTTCCGCAGCGGAATGAACGTCGTTGCTCATTTCCTTCATTATACGCTGCCCGACGGGATTCGTCAAGCCTTTTATTTGCACGTTTTTGCTCAAAAAACGTGCGCTTTAGCGCGACAACTTGTTAAAATTGCAAAAAATTGCAAAAAACACTTGACAATCGGAGCACGGCGCGTATAATGGGACACGTAAGGCAACGGAGTCTTCGAGCAAATGCGCTCGGAGACTCTTTTTTTGTATCAAAAAAGGAGTGAAAGTCATGTCGTACGTAGACGACGTCATCGAAGAAGTAATCCGGGAGAATCCGAACGAGCCGGAATTCCACCAGGCGGTGCGCGAGGTGCTGGATTCCCTGCGTCCCGTGATTGCGGAGAACGAGGAGAAGTACCGCCGCGACGCGCTGCTGGAGCGGCTTGTCAATCCCGAACGCCAAATCAAATTCCGTGTGCCGTGGATCGACGACAACGGCCAGGCGCACGTCAATACCGGCTACCGCGTGCAGTTCAACAGCGCGATCGGACCGTACAAGGGCGGCCTTCGCCTGCATCCGTCCGTCAACCTCGGCATCATCAAGTTCCTCGGCTTCGAGCAGATTTTCAAAAACTCCCTGACCGGACTGCCGATCGGCGGCGGCAAGGGCGGCTCGGACTTCGATCCCAAGGGTAAATCCGACCGCGAGATCATGTCGTTCTGCCAGAACTTCATGAGTGAGCTGTGCAAATACATCGGCGCGGACACCGACGTCCCCGCGGGCGATATCGGCGTGGGCGCGCGTGAGATCGGCTACATGTTCGGCGAGTATAAAAAGATCCGCGGCATGTTCGCGGGCGTGCTGACCGGCAAGGGCGTGCCGTTCGGCGGCTCCCTCGCCAGAACGGAGGCGACCGGCTACGGCCTTCTGTACATCACGGAGGAAATGCTCAAATGCCACGGCACTTCGATGGAGGGCAAAACCGTCGTCGTGTCCGGCGCGGGCAACGTGGCGATCTACGCGATCGAGAAGGCGCAGCAGATGGGCGCGAAGGTCGTGACGTGCTCGGATTCGTCCGGCTGGATCTACGATCCGAACGGCATCGACGTCGCCGTGCTCAAACAGATCAAAGAGGTCGAACGCAAGCGTCTGACCGAATACCTCAAATACAGACCCGACGCACAGTACCGCGAGGGACGCGGCGTATGGCAGATCCCGTGCGACGTTGCGCTGCCGTGCGCGACGCAGAACGAGCTGACGCTCGACGACGCGAAGCAGCTCGTCGCCAACGGCGTGTATGCCGTGGCAGAGGGCGCAAATATGCCCTCGACAGCGCAAGCCGTCGATTATTTCCTGGAGCAGGGGATCCTGTTCCTGCCGGCAAAAGCGTCGAACGCCGGCGGCGTGGCAACGTCCGCACTGGAAATGTCGCAGAACAGCGAGCGTCTGCACTGGACGTTCGAGGAGGTCGACCACAAGCTGCGTGAGATCATGGTCGACATTTACCACAATATCGACGAGGCTGCCAAGCAGTACGGCAAAGAGGGCAACTACGTCGACGGCGCGAACATCGCGGGCTTTTTGAAAGTCATGAACGCGATGAACGCACAGGGCATCGTGTAAGGTATCCGTTAAGGTATATCAGAAAAAGGCAAAGGCAAGGGCGTCTTTTCCCGAAAGGGAGAAGGCGCCTTCGCCGTTTTCAACAGTTTCAGAAAAGAAAAGGAGTGTTACTATGCAAACCGTGAAAGAGTATTTCGGCAGTCTCGTATTCGACGACAGAGTCATGAAGTCCATGCTCCCCGCCAACGTGTATGCTTCGCTGCGCAAGACGATCGACGAGGAAAAGAAATTAGAATCCGGCGTTGCGGACGCAGTCGCCGCGGCGATGCGCGACTGGGCGGTCGAGCATGGCGCAACGCACTTCACGCACTGGTTCCAGCCGCTGACCGGTGTCACGGCGGAAAAGCACGACAGCTTCATCAGCCCCTCTCCCGACGGCGGCGTCATCATGGAATTCTCCGGCAAGGAGCTCATCAAGGGTGAACCGGACGCGTCCTCGTTCCCGTCGGGCGGTCTGCGCGCGACGTTTGAGGCACGCGGCTACACGGCATGGGACCCGACGTCCTATGCGTTCATCAAGGGCAAGACGCTCTGCATCCCGACGGCGTTCTGTTCCTACGGCGGACATGCGCTCGACAAGAAAACGCCGCTGCTGCGTTCGATGGAAGCGCTCAATCGCCAGGCACTGCGCATCCTGCGCCTGTTCGGCAACGATACGGCGAAGGCGGTGCGCTCCTCCGTCGGTCCCGAGCAGGAGTATTTCCTCGTGGACAAAGCGCTCTACGATCAGAGATACGATCTGCGCTTCACCGGCCGCACGCTGTTCGGCGCGAAGCCGCCGAAGGGGCAGCAGATGGACGACCATTATTTCGGCGTCATCAAGCCGCGCGTCGCTGCGTTCATGGAAGAATTGAACGAGGAGCTGTGGAAGCTCGGCATCCTCGCCAAGACCGAACACAACGAAGTCGCGCCCGCGCAGCATGAGCTGGCGCCGATCTATACCACGACCAACGCCGCGACCGATCAGAACCAGCTGACCATGGAGATCATGCAGAAAGTCGCGCTGCGGCACGGTCTGGTGTGTCTGCTGCACGAGAAGCCGTTCGCCGGCGTCAACGGCAGCGGCAAGCACAACAACTGGTCGATCGCGACGGATGCGGGACAGAACCTGCTCTCGCCCGGCGAAACGCCGTATGAGAACGCGCAGTTCCTGCTGTTCCTGTGCGCCGTGCTCAAAGCGGTCGACGACTATCAGGATCTTCTCCGCATCTCGGTCGCCACGGCCGGCAACGACCATCGTCTGGGCGCGAACGAAGCGCCGCCCGCGGTCGTTTCCGTGTTCCTCGGCGACGAGCTGAACGCGATCCTCGACGCGATCGAAAACGACACGCCGTACGAGGGCGTGGAAAGAAAGCAGATGAAGCTCGGTGTGCACGTGCTCCCGCGGTTCAACCGCGACACGACCGACCGCAACCGCACGTCGCCGTTCGCCTTTACGGGCAACAAGTTCGAGTTCCGCATGCTCGGCTCGTCCAACTCCATCGCCTGCGCGAACATCATGCTGAACTCCGCGGTGGCGGAATCCCTGAAGATCTACGCCGACCGTCTGGAGGGCGCGGAGGACTTCGAGACGACGCTGCACGAGATGATCCGCAAGACCATCCGCGACCATCGACGCATCATCTTCAACGGCAACGGCTACGACGACGCGTGGATCAAAGAGGCCACGGAAAAGCGCGGTCTGCTCAACTACCGCACGACGGCGGACTGCATGCCGCACCTGCTGGATCAAAAGAACGCCGATATGCTCATCTCGCACGGCGTGTTCTCCGAGCCGGAGCTGCGTTCCCGCTGCGAGATCATGCTCGAAAACTACTGCAAGACCATCCTCATCGAGGGCGCGACGATGGTTACGATGGCGCGCGGACAGATCCTTCCGTCTGTGGAACGCTATGCCGCCGACGTCGCTTCGCGCGCGATGGTCAAAAAGACGCTGGATGCGTCGCTGTCATGCGCGTATGAGTCGGGGGTCGTCCGCAAGCTTTCGGCGCTGACCGACGCGATCGCCGCCGGCACGGACGCGCTCGGAGAAGCGCTGCGCAAGGCGGAGGACGCGGGCGACATCTTCGCGCAGTCCGCGCGCATCCGGGACGACGTGCTGGCCGCGATGGAAACGCTGCGCGCAAGCTGCGACGAAGCCGAAACGCTGACGGCCAAGGAATACTGGCCGTTCCCGACCTACGCCGATCTGCTGTTCAGCGTGCAGTAAACCATTCCCGCCGAAACACGAAAGGAGACGTTACGATGCAAGCCGTTCTCACACCCGAACAAGAGCAGGAAGTTGCCTGCCCGATCTATTACATGGCGCCCGACGAGGAGCCGGAGCTGCATATGCCGAAGGAGGAAGTGGCGCTTGAACAGCCCTTCCTTTCCGAGGCCGGCGAAACGGAATCCGGTTTTTCAAACAACACGTCAGACTGGGAATAAATACGACAAGGTGATTTTATGTGTTCCATCATCAGCTACTGCGGCGAAGTCCTGAACGCGGACGCGTTCCTCATGGGCTTCGCGCAGACAGAATCGAGAGGCCCCGACGACAGCCGTGTCGTCAACACGGGCAAGGGTCTGCTCGGCTTTCACCGCCTTTCCATCATGGGTCTGCACCCCGAGGGCATGCAGCCGTTCTCTCTGAACGGCTGCTATGCCGTTTGCAACGGCGAGCTGTACGGCTTCGAGCGCCAGCGTGAAACGCTGCGGGCAAAGGGCTATGCGTTCCAAAGCGACAGCGACTGCGAGATCCTTTTACCGCTGTATTTCGAGTACGGGACCGATATGTTCCGCATGCTCGACGCGGAGTTTGCCTGTGTGATCTTCGACGGCCGGACGGACGAATTCATCGCCGCACGCGACCCGATCGGCATCCGCCCGCTCTACTACGGATATGACAAAAAAGGCACGATCCTCTTTGCGAGCGAGCCGAGGAACCTCGTGCCGCTGACGGACGAGATCCGGCCGTTCCCGCCCGGACATTATTATAAGGACGGGCAGTTCGTCGCTTACACGCAGATCGAAAAACCGCAGACGGTCATCCTCGACGACGTGGAGACGGCGTGCGGACACATCCGCGAAAAGCTGATCGCCGGCGTGCGCAAGCGTCTGGTTGCCGACGCGCCGGTCGGCTTCCTGCTGTCGGGCGGTCTTGATTCGTCGCTCGTCTGCGCGATCGCCGCGAAAGAAAGCGAAAAACCGATCCGCACCTTCGCCATCGGCATGGAGAAGGACGCGATCGATCTCAAATATGCCCGCGAGGTCGCACAGTTCATCGGCAGCGAGCATACGGAGGTCTACATGACGCCGCAGGACGTGCTGGATTCTCTCGAAGAAGTCATCCGTGCGCTCGGCACGTTCGACATCACGACCGTGCGCGCGAGCATGGGCATGTATCTCGTCTGCAAGGCGATCCATGAGACGACGGACGTGCGCGTGCTTCTGACGGGCGAGATATCCGACGAGCTGTTCGGTTACAAATACACCGACTTTGCGCCGAACGCCGAAGCGTTCCAGCAGGAGGCGCAGAAGCGCATCCGCGAGCTGCACATGTACGACGTCCTGCGCGCCGACCGCTGCATCAGCGTCCATTCGCTCGAAGCGCGCGTGCCGTTCGGCGATCTGGATTTCGTGCGGTACGTCATGGCGCTCGATCCGGAGAAGAAAATGAACGTCTACGGCAAGGGCAAATACCTGCTGCGTCACGCGTTCGAGCGCGACGGGCTGCTGCCGGACAGCATCCTCTGGCGCGAAAAGGCGGCATTCTCCGACGCGGTCGGCCACTCGATGGTCGACGACCTGAAGGCGTACGCCGAAACGCAGTATACGGACGAACAGTTTGAAATGCGCCGCATGCGCTACACGCACGCGCAGCCGTTCACGAAGGAATCCCTTCTGTACCGCGAGATCTTTGAAAAATACTATCCCGGCCAGGCGCAGATGATCGCGGGCTTCTGGATGCCGAACAAATCGTGGAAGGGCTGCGACGTGAACGACCCGTCGGCAAGAGTTTTGTCGAACTACGGAGACAGCGGAAAATAAGAAAGGAGAGCGCGGCATGACAAAGTATATTTTCGTGACCGGCGGCGTGGTATCGGGCCTCGGCAAAGGCATCACGGCGGCGTCGCTCGGGCGGCTGCTGAAAGCGCGCGGGCTGAAGGTCGCGGCGCAGAAGCTCGACCCGTACATCAACGTCGATCCCGGCACCATGAGCCCGTATCAGCACGGCGAGGTCTACGTGACGGAGGACGGCGCGGAAACAGACCTCGACCTCGGCCACTACGAGCGGTTCATCGACGAGGATCTGAACAAATACTCAAACCTGACCACCGGCAAGGTCTATTGGAACGTGCTGAACAAGGAACGCCGCGGCGAATATCTCGGCTCGACGGTGCAGGTCATCCCGCACATCACGAACGAGATCAAGGAGTTCGTCTACCGCGTCGGCAAAAAGACGAACGCCGACGTCGTCATCACGGAGATCGGCGGCACGATCGGCGACATTGAGAGCCAGCCGTTTCTGGAGGCTGTGCGTCAGATCTCGCTCGAGGTCGGACAGCAGAACAGCCTGTTCATCCACGTCACGCTCGTGCCGTATCTGCACGGTTCGGAGGAGCACAAGTCGAAGCCGACGCAGCATTCCGTCAAGGAGCTGCAGGGCATGGGCATCCGTCCGAACATCATCGTGCTGCGCTGCGACGAGCCGCTGGAGGAATCCATTTTTCAAAAGATCTCCCTGTTCTGCAACGTCAAGCGCGACTGCGTGATCGAAAACGTCACGCTTCCGTATCTTTATGAAGCGCCGCTGATGCTGGAGCAGTCGAACTTTTCCTCCGTCGTTTGCCGCGAGCTGGGTCTCGAAACGCAGGCACCCGACCTCGCCGACTGGACGAAGATGGTCGAACGCATCCGCGCGCGTGAACGTACGGTGCGCATCGCGCTCGTCGGCAAATACGTGGGGCTGCACGATGCGTATCTGTCCGTTGCCGAAGCGCTGCGCCACGCCGGCTACGCGCTGCAGGCAACGTCGCGCAGAAGCTCGGGAACGCGGACGGCATCCTCGTTCCGGGCGGCTTCGGCAGCCGCGGGATCGAGGGCATGATCCTTGCCGCCAAATACGCACGGGAAAACAAGCTGCCGTACTTCGGCATCTGTCTCGGCATGCAGATCGCCGTGATCGAATTTGCGCGCGACGTCGCATGGATCCCGAACGCCAATTCCGGCGAATTCGACGAGCAGTGCGCGGACAAGGTGATCGACTTCATGCCCGGCCAGAGCGACGAGATCGACAAGGGCGGCACGCTCCGACTGGGCGCGTATCCGTGCGTGATCGCGCCCGATACGACGATGCGCCGCTGCTACGGGACGGAGCTCATTTCCGAGCGTCACCGTCACCGCTATGAGTTCAACAACACGTACAGGACCGTCCTGCAGCGCGCGGGACTGACGCTCAGCGGCATGTCGCCGGACGGGCGTCTGGTGGAAACGGTGGAGCTCACGGATCGGCCGTTCTTCGTCGGCGTGCAGTATCACCCCGAGTTCAAGAGCCGTCCAAACAAGCCGCACCCGCTGTTTCTGGGATTCGTAGAGGCCGCGTGTGCACGTGTATAACGGAGGAATTATGACATGACCGATTCTCTTTTATCGACCGTACAGCAGGCCGTCGGCTCGCAGGTATTCGCCGTCTGGTTCCTGATCGGCGCCGCGCTTGTGTTCTGGATGCAGGCGGGCTTTGCCATGGTGGAGGCGGGCTTTACCCGTGCCAAGAACACCGGCAATATCATCATGAAAAATCTGATGGATTTCTGCATCGGGACCGTCGTGTTTATCGTGATCGGCTTCGGCCTTCTGATGGGCGAGGACGTCGCCGGGCTGATCGGAAAGCCCGGCTTCGATCTGTTCACGGCGTATGCGGATTTTGATTTTTCAAACTTCGTGTTCAATCTGGTTTTCTGCGCCACGACGGCAACGATCGTTTCGGGCGCGATGGCGGAACGCACGAAGTTTCTGTCCTACTGTATTTATTCCGGCGTGATTTCCGCGCTGATCTATCCCGTCGAGGCGCACTGGATCTGGGGCGGCGGCTGGCTTTCGGGACTGGGCTTCCATGACTTTGCCGGTTCCTGCGCCATCCACATGGTCGGCGGCATCTCCGCGCTCATCGGCGCAAAGATCCTCGGACCGCGCATCGGCAAGTTCAAGCGCGACGAAAACGGAAACGTGACGAGAGTCAACGCATTTCCCGGGCACAATATCGCGCTGGGCGCACTGGGTGTGTTTATCCTCTGGCTCGGCTGGTACGGATTCAACGGCGCCGCCGCAACATCTGTGCCGCAGCTCGGTTCCGTCTTTCTGACGACGACCGTCGCACCGTCGATTGCGACCGTCGTCTGTATGATCTTTACGTGGATCAAATACGGAAAACCCGACGTCTCCATGTGCCTGAACGCGTCGCTCGCGGGACTCGTGGCGATCACCGCCGGCTGCGACGTGACGGACGCCTTCGGCGCGATCTGCATCGGCGCAGTCGCCGGTATTCTGGTCGTATTCGGCGTCTGGCTGCTCGATCACAAGCTGCACGTCGACGATCCCGTGGGCGCAGTTGCCGTACACTGCCTGAACGGCGTGTGGGGCACGCTTGCCGTCGGCCTGTTTGCGACGGATGCCGCGCCCGGCTACGCGATTTCCGACGCATCCGGCAAAACGCTGACCGGACTGTTTTACGGCGGCGGCTTCAAGCTGCTCTCGCTGCAGCTGCTTGGCTTCGCTTCGGTTGCCGCATGGACGGCGGCGACCATCACGGTCACGTTCCTGCTGATCAGAAAAGTCGTCGGTCTGCGCGCCTCAAAGGAAGAGGAGCTGGTCGGTCTGGACCGGACGGAGCACGGACTTCCGTCTGCCTACGCCGGAGTCTCCATGCTGCCCGAAGCCATCGACGCGGACGACGCGCCCGTGTTCGTTGCCGGCGACGTGCCGCAGGCCGAAGCGGTCCCGGTCAGAAAGGTGCCGTCCTTCGCGGAGGGTGAACCGAAGTTTACGAAAATCGAGATCGTCTGCAAGGAGGCACGTCTGGAAGCGCTCAAGAGCGCGATGCTGTCCATCGGCATCACCGGCATGACGGTGTCTCACGTGCTCGGCTGCGGCGTGCAGAAGGGCAAACCGGAATACTACCGCGGCATTCAGGTGGAAGCGACGCTGCTGCCGAAGGTGCAGGTCGAGATCGTCGTCAGCAAGGTGCCCGTACGCACCGTGATCGAAACGGCGAAGAAGGTGCTGTATACCGGACATATCGGCGACGGCAAGATCTTCGTGTATGACGTGGAGAACGTCATCAAAGTCCGCACGGGCGAAGAGGGCTTCGACGCGCTGCAGGACGTGGAATAACGGATCCAGAAAGAACGGAGGAAAACGATGGCGATTCATGAGGAATGCGGCGTGTTCGGCGTGTTTGCCGACGCGCCGACGGACAGTGCGCATCTTTGCTACTACGGTCTGTACGCGCTGCAGCACCGCGGGCAGGAGAGCTGCGGGATCGTCGTGAACGACGACGGCGTGTTCGTCTCGCACAAGGACACGGGGCTCGTGTCCGAGGTCTTTTCCGAGAAAACGCTCGCATCGTTCCCTGCCGCGTCGATGGCGGTCGCGCACACGCGCTACGGCACGACCGGCGGCGGGAGCCGCATGAACTGCCAGCCGATCGAGGTCAACCACCAGAAGGGTCGCATGGCGCTTGCGCACAACGGCAACCTTTCCAACGCCGCGGATCTGCGCAGCGCGCTGGAGCTGTCCGGCGCGATCTTCCACACGACGAGCGACACGGAGACGATCGCCTATATCGTCACGCGCGAACGGCTGCAAACGCCGTCCATCGAGGAGGCTGTCAGCCGCGCGATGGACACGATCGAGGGCGCATATTCCCTCGTGCTGATGAGCCCGCAGAAACTGATCTGCGCGCGCGATCCGCACGGATTCCGTCCCCTGTGCTTCGGCAGGACGCCGGACGGCGTGTACGTCGTCGCGTCCGAAAGCTGCGCGATCCACGCGGTCGGCGCTGAAATGATCCGCGACGTGGAGCCGGGCGAGATCCTGATCTTCACGAAAGGCGGCGTCCTTTCGCGCACGGAGCACTGCCGCAGGCAGGAAAAGAAAACGTGTATCTTTGAGTATATCTATTTTGCCCGTCCCGATTCTGTGATCGACGGCGTGAGCGTGCACGCGTCGCGCCTTGCGGCGGGCAGGATATTGGCACAGACGTATCCCGTTCCGGCGGACGTCGTGATCGGCGTGCCGGATTCGGGACTCGACGCCGCGCTCGGCTACAGCCGCGCGTCCGGCATCCCGTACGAGATCGGTCTTGTCAAAAACAAGTATATCGGCCGGACGTTCATCGCGCCGTCGGACAGGGCGGATCAGGTCAGAATCAAGCTCTCCGCCGTCGAGTCGGCGGTGCGGGGCAAGCGCGTCGTGCTGATCGACGATTCCATCGTGCGCGGCACGACCAGCGCGCGGATCGTGCGGCTGCTGCGGGAAGCGGGTGCGCGCGAGGTGCACATGCGCGTTTCGGCGCCGCCGTTCCTGCNNGACATCGACTCCGAGGAGCATCTGAT
Source organism: Oscillospiraceae bacterium (assembly GCA_902787275.1). Taxonomy (GTDB): domain Bacteria; phylum Bacillota; class Clostridia; order Oscillospirales; family Acutalibacteraceae; genus UBA1425. Next base: position 10,441 of record CADAGA010000102.1, read on the forward strand.
CGCCTGCAAATACACCGTGCCGCAGATCGCGTCGCAGATCGGCGCGGACTCGCTGGGGTATCTGCCGGCTGCGTCCCTGCCGGAGCTGTGCGCAAACGGCAGCTGCTGCAGCGCGTGCTTTACGGGCGACTACCCGACGGCCGTCCCGACGGACGTCCGCAAAAACCGCTACGAACGGCGGCTTTCCGAAATATAAAGGAGGCAAATCATGCACTTTACGAAAATGCACGGACTCGGAAACGACTATCTGTACGTGTTCGGCGACGTGCCGGACGATATTGCCGCGCTGTCCGTACGGCTGTCCGACCGCCATTTCGGCGCGGGCTCGGATGGGTTGATCTATATTTCCCGCTCGCAGGTCGCTGATTTCAAGATGCGCATTTTCAACGCCGACGGCAGCGAAGCGATGATGTGCGGCAACGGCATCCGCTGCGTGGGGAAATACGTTTACGACAAAGGATATACGGACGACACGCATCTGCGGATCGAGACGCTGTCCGGCATCAAGGAGCTGAAGCTGACCGTGACGCACGGCAAGGTGCAGCGCGTTACGGTGCAGATGGGGAAGGCGTCCGTGCGTGCGGAAGAGTCGCTGCACGTCGGCGCACAGGAACTCTGCTATTCGCCCGTGAGCGTCGGCAATCCACACGCGGTGTTTTTTACGGAAAACGCCGACGAAGTCCCGCTGGAAACGTGGGGGCCGCAGATCGAGCGTCATCCGAATTTCCCGGACGGCGTGAACGCGGAATTCGTGCAGGTGCTGTCCGATGCGGAACTGCGCATGCGCGTGTGGGAACGCGGCAGCGGCGTAACGATGGCGTGCGGGACCGGCTCCTGCGCGAGCGCGGCAGCCGCCGTGCGCAAGGGCTATTGCCGACAGGGGGAACCGATCGCCGTGCATCTCGACGGCGGGACGTTGTTCATCCGGGTGGACGCGGACGGAACCGTGACCATGACCGGCCCTGCCGAGATCGTGTACGAGGGGGAGACCGTATGATCGAATTGAACAGGCACTATGCCGAGTTGAAGGATTCCTATTTGTTTTACAACATCGCGCAGAAAACGAAAGCGTATCTGGCGCAGAATCCCGGAACGCACCTGCTGCGTCTGGGTATCGGCGACGTCTCGCAGCCGCTGTGTCCCGCGGTGATCGACGCGCTGCACGAAGCGGTGAACGATCAGGCGGCAAAGGACACGTTCCACGGCTATATGCCGGAATGCGGCGCGCCGTTCCTGCGTGAGACGATCGCAGAGTATTACGGAAAGCGCGGCGTCGCGCTTTCGCCGGACGAGGTGTTCGTGTCGAGCGGCGCGAGCGACGAGCTGGGTGATATCCTCGACCTGTTCGACCGCAGCTCCGGCGCCATGATCATCGAGCCGGCATATCCCGCGTACGTTGACGCCAGCGTGATCGCGGGCAGACGCATCGTACACGTTGCGTCCGGCAGAGAGAACGGCTTCCTGCCGGCGCCGGACGACTCGATCGACGCGGACGTCCTTTACATCTGCTCGCCCAACAACCCGACCGGCGCGGTCTTTTCGCGCGAACAGTTGCAGGAATGGGTGGATTTTGCCAACCGCCGCGGCGCGGTGATCCTGTTCGACGCGGCGTACGAAGCGTATATCGAGGACGAAACGCTCCCGCACAGCATCTTTGAGCTGGAGGGGGCGCGCACCTGCGCGATCGAGATCTGCTCGCTGTCCAAGACGGCGGGCTTTACCGGCACGCGGCTCGGCTATACCGTTATCCCGAAAACGCTCGAACGCGGCGGCATGAACCTGAACGCCATGTGGGTGCGCAACCGCACGACGAAAACGAACGGTATTTCCTATATTCTGCAAAAGGGCGGCATGGCGGCGTTCACCGACGAGGGGCGCGCGCAGATCAAGCAGCAGATCGCGCTCTACAAGCGCAACGCCAAAACGCTGACCGACGCGCTCGACCGGATCGGTCTGTGGTACTGCGGCGGCCATAACGCGCCGTACGTCTGGCTGCACTGCCCGGACGGCATGGACAGCTGGACTTTCTTCGATTTCCTGCTCCGGCGCGCGCAGATCGTCGGCACGCCCGGCGCCGGTTTCGGCAAATGCGGCGAGGGGTTCTTCCGCTTCTCCACGTTCGGCGATCCGGACGACACCGCCGAGGCCGCGCGCAGACTGATCGCGCTTCTGGGGTGATCGGCAAAGCGTTCGGCTCCGCCGGTACGATGCAAAATGAATTACTGTACAAGCAGATGACCTGTCCGAAAACGGGTCGTCTGCTTGCGTATTCGGCGGGATGCGTCCGCGCAGCTCACGTAAAGCCGTCCGGAGCGTCAAAGGTTCGGGTTTTGGGGTTGATATTGGGAATGCCGGATGCTATAATACTAACAATGAAGATTCGGAAAGAATCAAAAAGCATTCTATCGAAAAGAGGTACTGCTTGTTATGAAAAAGATCCTTGCGCTTTTGCTGTGTGTGGTGCTGTGCGCGGCGTGTGCGTGCCCCGTCTGCGCTGCGGACGGTTCTGCCGAAACCGGAACGATGAAGATCGTCAACCTCAACGTGGACGGCCTGCCGATCCCGGCGTGGGCGTCGAGCGAGAACCGCGATCCGCTGGCATGCTCCAAAAAGCTGCCTTCCGTGATCAATGCGATGCAGCCGGACATCGTCGCCGTGCAGGAGGATTTCAATTTCCATTTCATCCACAAAAAAGAGATCGACCTGCCGTACAAGACGATGCATTCCGGCCCCATCCCGTTCGGCGACGGCATGAATTTCTTTTCCAGGTATCCGATCTATAACGTCGCGCGCGAGCCGTGGGACGAGACGTACGGCGTGCTTGATCACTGCGGGGACGAGCTGACGCCGAAGGGCTTTCTGTGCGCGAGCATGGAGATTGCGGACGGCGTTTTCGTCGACGTGTACGATCTGCATGCGGATGCGGACTGGGGCGTGGACTATGAGCGCGACCTTGCGGCGCGCCTGTCGGAGTACCGCCAGCTGATGCGGTTCGTCGATTCGTACTCCAAGGATCACGCCGTCATCCTGGTCGGCGACGTCAACGCCCGCTTTTTGGATACTGAAAACGAAATGCAGAAGATATTCATTGAGGACGCAGGCTTCAAAGAGGCATGGATCGAGCTGGAGAACGAGGGCAGATATTATCTCACGCCCGAGGACGAGGCGCGCTTCAGCGCCCGCTACAGCTCGTGGTGGGGCTATTGGGATTCGGCCGAGAAGCTCTTCTACCGTGACGGAGGCGGCGTGTCGTTCGAGGCGCTGTCGAACGAGCTGCGCTGGCTTTATGACGAATCGGGCGCGGAGCTGGCGGATCATGCAGCCCAGATCACCGAGCTGCGCTATTCCATCGACCGCAGCGCCGTGCAGGACAGCCGCACGTACAAAAAAGAGATCTGGACGCCGTACCGCATCCTGTTCCTGTATCCCAAGTACTTTTTCAAATCGCTGTTCCTGCTCCTCGGCGCGCTGCCGGGGCTCATCGTGGACAAGATCAAAAAATAATCTGCTGCGCGCAGCGGATCATGTGCTATGCGAACGGAGGAAAAATCATGTTTGACGTATATCGCGTCCGGCGCGACTGTGTGGAATGGATCCGGAATTTTTTTGAAGAGAACGGTCAGGGCTGCAACGCTGTGGTCGGCATTTCCGGCGGCAAGGACAGCTCGATCGTGGCGGCGCTGTGCGTGGAGGCGCTCGGCAAGGACCGCGTGATCGGCGTGCTGATGCCCAACGGCGAGCAGCACGACATCGACATGGCGTATCTGCTGGTGCATCATCTCGGCATCCGTCACTTCGTCGTCAACATCAAGGACGCGATCGACGGTCTGGTGCGCAGCGTGCCGTTTGAACTGTCGAAGCAGAGCCGTGAAAACCTGCCGCCACGCATCCGCATGGCGACGCTTTACGCCGTGTCGCAAAGCAACAACGGACGCGTGGCGAACACCTGCAACCTGTCGGAGGACTGGGTGGGCTACGCGACGCGCTACGGCGACAACGCCGGCGATTTCAGCCCCTGCTCGCATCTGACGGTGCAGGAGATGAAGGCGCTCGGCCGTGCGCTCGGTCTGCCGGACGTGCTGGTGGACAAAACGCCGATCGACGGGCTGTGCGGCAAAACGGACGAGGACAATCTCGGCTTTACCTACGCCGTGCTCGACCGCTACATCCGCACCGGCGAGATCGACGATCCGGAAACGAAGGAGCGGATCGACCGCAAGCACCGCGCAAACCTGTTCAAGCTGCAGCTGATGCCGGCGTTCGATCCGCATATAGAAACCGCTGCCGAGTAAGGAGGAAACTGCCATGCGTTTTGATCCGATTATCCGATCCCTTCTGGATACGGATCTGTACAAGTTCAATATGGATCAGGTGATCTTCCACAAGCATACCGACCTTTGCGGCGAGTACCATTTTAAATGCCGCAACGAGAACGTGCGCTTCACGCCGGAGATGGTCGAGGAGATAGGCGAGCAGATCGACGCGCTGTGCACGCTGCGTTTCCGCAAGGACGAGCTGAATTATCTGCGCTCCATCCGCTTTATCAAGAACGACTACGTGGAGTTTCTGCGCCTGTGGCGTCCCATCCGGGAATACGTGACGATGTCGCTCAGCGACGCGGGCGAGCTGTCCGTGATCGTCAACGGTCCACTGTTCTCCGCGATGCAGTTTGAGTTCTACCTGCTGGAGATCATCAACGAGGTCTATTTCCGCATGGCGTACGATTACGACGAACTGCTGCGCTCCGCCGAGGAACGGCTGGAGGAAAAGATCCGGGCGTTTCAGACGGGCAAATACACGTTCAAATTCGCCGAGTTCGGCTG
>CADAGA010000103.1 GCA_902787275.1 Oscillospiraceae bacterium
CGCGGCTTCATTTTTGTCCTTGTGCCACGCGTAAACGAGCACGGCGGACAGCGCGGTCTGCAGGATCAGACGAATGACCGCCAGACCGTAATCCGCATACGTCAGCTCGACCTCCAGCAGTACGTCGGACAGCCTCTGCTCGCCGAACGTCAGCGCGAGCATCGCGGCGATCATCCCGATGATCAGCCACGGCTTTGCTTTCATGAACCGGAGGACAGATGAAAACGCTTTTTTGTCCATGAGGTTTATCCTTTCCAAAATAATCCACCCTATATTGTACCGAATTTTCCCGTAAAACGCAAGTGTTTGCGAAGAAAAAATGCAGTTTCTCTGCCATTGCTTTGCATAAAAAACCATTGAATATTGAATACATATGTGATAAAATGAAACGAATAAGGAGGCGAAACGCATGGATGATACGAATAAGCTGCAGGCGCTGCGTGCGGTGCTGGACACCTACCGCGACGTTCCCGGCAGTCTCATCACCGTCCTGCAAAAGGCGCAGGGCATTTACGGCTATCTCCCGCAGGACGTGCTCGAAACGGTGGCTGCCGAGCTGGACATCCCGTCCGCGCGCGTGTTCGGCGTGGCGACGTTTTACACGCAGTTCCGTTTTCAGCCGGTGGGCAAATACTTCATCGAGCTGTGCAAGGGCACCGCGTGCCACGTCAACGGTGCGGACACGATCGCGCGCACGATCACGGAGACGTTGGGGATCGCCGACGGCGAAACGACCGCCGACGGTCTGTTCTCACTCAAATGCGTGGCATGCCTCGGCTGCTGTTCGCTCTCTCCCGTGATGATGATCAACGGCGAGACGTACGGCTCTCTCACACCGGCAAAGGTGCGCGACGTTCTCGCGCAGAAACGGAAGGAGGCGCAGGCGGATGCTTAAGATCATGGTCGGACAGGGCTCCTGCGGCGTTTCCGCCGGAGCCGGAAAAGTGTACGACGCGCTGCAAAGCGCCGTGGAAGAAAGAAAGATCGACGCCTCGCTGTCCGTGACGGGCTGCATCGGCATGTGTTTCCTGGAGCCGATCGTCGATATCTATACGGACGACAGGCTGACGCGTCTCGTGCGCGTGCAGCCGAAGGACGTCCCCGCGATCGCGGACTATCTGCAGACCGGAGACGACGCTTCGGTCGCATCGTTGAAGATCGCGGCGCAGGACAGCGCGTTCCTCGAAAAGCAGACGCGCATCGCGCTCCGGAACTGCGGCGTGATCGATCCGGAAAGCCTTGCGGATGCGGTCGCGCACCGCGGCTACGACGCGCTGCGCAAGGCCGTCACCGAAATGACGCCGGAGCAGGTGATCGACGTCATCAAGGTCTCCGGTCTTGCCGGACGCGGCGGCGCGGGCTTCCCGACGTGGTTCAAATGGAACGCCGCGCGGCAGAGCGAAGGCAGCCCGAAATACCTCATCTGCAACGCCGACGAGGGCGATCCCGGCGCGTTCATGGACAGAGCCGTGATCGAGGGCGATCCGCACGCGCTGATCGAGGGCATGCTCATCGGCGCTTACGCCATCGGTGCCGACGAAGCGATCGTCTACGTGCGCGCGGAGTATCCGCTCGCGATCAAGCGCCTCGAAAAAGCCATCGCCGACGCGAAGGCGGCGGGCTATATCGGCGAGCATATCTTCGGCACGGACTTTTCGTGCGGCTTCCGCATCAAGGCGGGCGCGGGCGCGTTCGTCTGCGGCGAGGAAACGGCACTGATCGAATCTCTGGAGGGACAGCGCGGCATGCCGCGGCTGAAGCCTCCGTTCCCGGCACAGTCCGGTTATTGGCACAAGCCGTCCAACATCAACAACGTTGAGACGTTCGCCAACGTCGCGTGGATCATAAATAACGGCGGCGAAGCGTTCGCAGCCATGGGCACCGACGACAGCAAGGGCACGAAGGTGTTTGCACTGACCGGCAAGATCAAGCGCGGCGGTCTCGTGGAGATCCCGATGGGCAAAACGCTGCGCGACGTCGTGTTCGACATCGGCGGCGGCATGCGCGCGGACAAGGCGTTCAAGGGCGTGCAGCTCGGCGGACCGTCCGGCGGCTGCGTGCCGAGCGAGCTGATCGACACCGTCATCGACTACAAGAAGCTGTCCGCGACCGGCGCGATCATGGGTTCCGGCGGCATGGTCATCATGGATGAGAGCACGTGCATGGTGCGCATGGCGAAGTTCTTCCTGGAATTCACGACGAAAGAATCGTGCGGCAAGTGCGTCGCATGCCGCATCGGAACCAAACGCCTTCTGGAGATCCTGACGCGCATCTGCGACGGCGACGGACGCGAGGGCGACATCGAGCTGCTGGAGGATCTGTGCGCGCGGATCAAGGAGAACGCGCTGTGCGGTCTCGGGCAGACTGCGCCCAATCCGGTGCTGACGACGATCCGCTATTTCCGCGACGAATACGAAGCACACATCCGCGACAAGCGCTGCCCCGCCGGGGAGTGCACGGCGCTCGTGCGGTTCTCCATCGATCCCGACAAGTGCCGCGGCTGCTCGCTGTGCAGCCGCAAGTGTCCGGTCGGCGCGATCAGCGGCGACGTCGGCAAGCCCTTCACGATCGACGGCGAAGCGTGCATCCGCTGCGGACAGTGCGCCGAGGTCTGCAAGTTCGGCGCGGTACGGAAAGGTTGAGGTGACAAAGATGATCTTACTGAACGGAAAGGAATTCGCCTTTGTCCCCGGTCAGACGATCCTGGAGCTGGCGCAGGCAAACGGCATTGAGATCCCGACGCTCTGCCACGACGAACGTATCGAGCCGTACGGTGCGTGCGGTCTGTGCGTGTGCGAGGTCAGAATGGGACAGGCGCCCGCACGTCTGATGCGTGCGTGCGCGACGAAAACGGCGGACGGCATGGTGATCGAGACGCAGTCCGCGCGCGTGGAGCGTTCCCGCAGATTCGTGCTCGACATGCTTCTGAGCGACCACACGGGCGACTGTATCGCGCCGTGTTCGCTCGCGTGTCCCGGCGGGACGGACTGCCAGAAGTACGCGGCGCTGATCGCGTGCGGCGAGTACCGCAAGGCCGCCGAGACGATGAAGGACGTCATCCCGATCCCCGCGTCGATCGGACGCATCTGTCCGCATCCGTGCGAGAAAAAGTGCCGCCGCGCGCTGGTCGAAGCGCCGGTGTCGCTCGCCGCGCTCAAGGCGTTCGGCGCGGATATGGATTTAAAAGAAAACCCGTTCGTGCCCGAATGCAAACCCGACACGGGCAAGCGTGTCGCTGTGATCGGCGGCGGCCCTGCGGGACTGACGGCGGCGTATCATCTGCGCCGCAGGGGACACGAAGTGCATATTTATGACAAGATGCCCAAGCTCGGCGGCATGCTGCGCTACGGCATTCCGGAGTACCGTCTGCCGAAGGCGGTGCTGGACAAGGAGATCGCGCTGATCGGGGACATCGGCGTGCAGATGCACCCGAACACGACGCTCGGCACGGATGTGACGCTGGAAAACCTGCGCGAGGGCTTTGATGCCGTCGTCGTGGCGACGGGCGCATGGATCAGCAGCAAGATGCGCGTGCAGGGCGAGGATCTCGACGGCGTTTTCGGCGGCATCGACTTTTTGCGCGCGGCGGCGCTCGGCGATCCGCCCGCCATCGGCAAAACGGTCGCCGTCTGCGGCGGAGGCAACACCGCGATGGACGCGTGCCGCACGGCGGTGCGTCTGGGCGCGGAAACGGTCTACGTCATTTACCGCCGCACGCGCGACGAAATGCCCGCCGAGCAGCTTGAGATCGAGGAAGCGATCGAGGAGGGCGTGCAGTTCAAATTCCTGACGAATCCCGACGAGATCTGCGGCGACGACCGCGTTTCGTCCATCCGCCTGCAGTGCATGCAGCTCGGCGCGCCGGACGCATCCGGCCGCAGAAGACCCGAGCCGATCGAGGGCAGGTTCGAGACGCTGCCGGTCGATTCGGTCATCATGGCCATCGGCCAGAAAACGGACTTTGCGGGGCTCGAATCGCTGGAAGCGACAAACCGCGGCACGGTGAACGCGGATACGGCGACGTTCAAAACGAATCTCGACGGCGTGTTCGCAGTCGGCGACGTGACGAACAAGGGCGCGGACATCGCGATCGCCGCCATCGGCGAAGCGCGGAAGGCTGCGGACGTCATCGACGCGTATCTCGACGGCGTGGAGATCGCTTATGAAAAGCCGTTCGTCTGTGAAAAAACGGTGACGGCGGACGATCTCGCCGACCGCGAAAAGCGGGACAGAGCCGTCATGCCCGTCCTGCCGCCCGAGGAGAGAAAACACACCTTTGCCGAGATGGCGCTCGGCTTCGACGAGGAAACGGCGAAGAAGGAAGCGTCGCGCTGTCTCGAGTGCGGCTGCCTCGACTATGCGCAGTGCAAGCTGATCCGCTATGCGCGGCAGTATAAAGCCGACCCCGCGCCGTACGCGGGCGAGAAGAGCGCGCGGCAGAAGGACGACAGCCACGCCGTCATCCTGCGCGACGGAGCGAAGTGCATCCTGTGCGGTCTGTGCGTGCGCGCATGCGACCAGCTCGAGCATCTTTCCGCGATCGGTCTTGCGGGACGCGGATTTACCACCGAGGTCGGCGCGGCGTACCGCCTGCCGCTCGGCACGTCCTGCTGCAACGGCTGCGGCAAGTGTGTCGAGGTCTGTCCGACCGGCGCGCTGTACAAAAAGACCGAAGGCTGTAAAAACGTTGCAGTCGACAGGAAATAAACGATGGAACGGAAAACGATTTACCGCCAGGAGCTGAAATATCGCGTGTCGCGCGCCGACCGTGAGCTGCTGCTGCACCGGCTGGCAGCGGCGATGCGGCCGGACGTCCATGGAAAAAACGGCGTTTACGCGGTGCGCACGCTCTACTTCGACACGGTGTATGACGACGCGCTGCGCGACAGTCTGGCGGGCGAGACCGAAAAGGTGAAATACCGCCTGCGGATGTACAATCTGGACGACACGTTCCTGCGATTGGAGAAAAAGGTCAAGCAAGGCGCCGGCGGGTTCAAGATCGGGTCGCGTCTGACACGCGCGGAGTGCGAAAAACTGATCCGCGGCGACTGCGCGTTTCTCGCGCAGAAGGACGAAGCGTTCCTTGCCGAGTGTTATTCGCGCTGGCGCGGCGGCGGTCTGCGGCCGAAGGAGATCGTCTCCTACACCCGTGCGGCGTTCGGATGCGCGGAAGGCAACGTGCGCATCACGGTCGACAGCGATATCCGCGCGAGCCGCTTTACGGACGCGTTTTTCGAGCCGAAGCTGGGCGGTGCGCCCGTGACGGCGGAGGATGCCTGCGTGCTGGAGGTCAAGTTTGACCGGTTTCTTCCGGATTATATCCCGCATCTCGTCGGGATCGGCGACCGGGAACTGCAGGCGTTTTCCAAATTTGCGTTGGGCAGAGATTACTATGATTGACAGAAGGAGAGTATCATGATGCATCAGGTATTGGCGATCAGTTTTTCCGACGTGTTTAAATCCGGATTTCTGGAGAGCTTCGCGGGCTTTTCGCTCACGGACGCGATCATCGGTCTGGGCGTGAGCTTTCTGATCGGACTGTTCATCTTTTTCATCTATGCGAAGTCGTTCTCCGGCGTGGTGTATTCCTCGAGCTTCAACGCGTCGCTCGTGCTGATGACCATGATCACGGCGCTGATCATTCTGGGTGTGACGTCCAACGTGGTGCTGTCTTTGGGCATGGTCGGCGCGCTGTCGATCGTGCGTTTTCGCTCGGCGATCAAGGAGCCGATCGACATCGTGTTCATCTTCTGGGCGATCAGCGAAGGCATTCTGTGCGGCGCGGGTCTGATCCCGCTGGCGCTTCTGGGCGCGCCTGTGATCGGCGGACTGCTGCTGCTGTTCTCGCTGCGCAGGGACTACAGCGAACCGTTCCTTCTGATCGTGCGGTTCGACGACCCGAAGGCGGAGGAAAAGATCACGAAGACCGCGGAGAAAAACGTCAAGCGCCTGCGGTTGAAGTCCGCGTCCGTGATCGGCGAGGAGACGGAGCTGATCCTGGAAGTGCGTCTCGACCGCGGCGAAAAATCGTTCGTGCGTGAGATCAGCAAAATGCCCGGCGTGTCCTACGCGTCGCTGGTCAGCTACAACGGCAATTTCTCGGCGTAAACGAAGAAAACGCGAATCGCGGGTCTGCATTCCGGTGCGGACCCGCTTTGTTTTTGCGCTCCGTCAAATATTTTTGGAAAACTTATTGACATTTTGCCGCAATCGCTCTATATTTGTATTACTACAATGGTAGTATTCTGTCCGGCTTTACGCTGTGTGAAGGGGAGGAGCATAATTGGAAAATAACCGCATCATTGATCTTCAAAACATCTCCATCGCTTTGGGAGGGGAGCAGATCCTCAAGGATCTGAATCTGTATATCAATGACAAGGAATTCATCACGCTGCTCGGTCCTTCCGGCTGCGGCAAGACGACGACCCTGCGCATCATCGCGGGATTCCTTGCGCCCGACACGGGCAAGGTTATTTTCTCCGGCAAAGACGTGACGAACGTACCGCCCCACAAGCGGCAGGTCAACACGATCTTTCAGCGATACGCGCTGTTCCCGCATCTGAACGTTTATGAAAATATCGCCTTCGGTCTGCGCGTGCAGAAGATGAAGGAACCCGAGATCCGCGAGACGGTGACGGAGATGCTCGCTCTCGTGAATCTCAAGGGCTTTGAAAAACGCAATATCAATTCTCTTTCCGGCGGTCAGCAGCAGCGCGTGGCGATCGCGCGTGCGCTGGCAGTCAAGCCCCGCGTCCTGCTGCTGGACGAGCCGCTCGGCGCGCTCGATCTGAAGCTGCGCAAGGACATG
>CADAGA010000104.1 GCA_902787275.1 Oscillospiraceae bacterium
CCGGGCAGCTTCCCGCCAAGTATTTTCGGCACGAATGAGCTTAACTACCGTGTTCGGGATGGGAACGGGTGGACCCTCATCGTCATATGCACCGACTCAGAAATGCGACAACATTTCCAAGAACAATGCGTAGTATAGCACAGGCATCCCTGCTTGTCAAGCGTTTTTTTCATAAATTTTCCGAATTCCGACAGATCCCCCCGTCTCACCCGCAATCCGCAATCCGACGGCTTTGTGCCGTGTTCGACACGGATCGGCGCCGCATCGGAAAACGGCCGTATTCCACAGTATAAAAAACACAATTTATGGTGCTTTTCACATTGACAAGCGGAACATCTTGTGATAGAATAAGTAAAAATTCTGAAGGAGGGATCGCTGTGACGGGTATGATCCTGCGCACGGTTGCGGAGGTTTTCGTCGTTCTGGCGCTGATCTTCGGTTTTGTGAAGGAAAACAAAGTCGTCAAGGTCGAGCGCAAGGCGTGGCGATTCCTTCGCAAGCTGCACCGCAAGGCACGCGACGCAAAGGCGCGCGAGCTCGAGCGCGAGCTGCTGGACGCACGCTATGCCGACGAGTATGAACCGCGCCGCAGCAGCAAGACCGCGGCCAAAAAAGCTTCCGGCAGCGAAAAGAAGCGCAAGTCTGCGCACAGCCGCGTAGCATAACAGAGTTTAAAGGGCAGGGCGACCTGCCTTTTCTTTATCGGGAGGAAAACTATGACGCAAAAAGAAATGTTTGGCAACGGGATCTGGGTCCGGGCAGACAAAAGCTGCGTATCGCCCGAATTCCGCGCCGTGTTCCCTGCCCGTGCGGGCGAGGATGCCGGCATCACGATCTGCGGGCTCGGCTTTTTCGAGCTGTATCTGAACGGCAAACGCGTTTCAGACGATCTGTTCGTCCCCGCGGACAGTCACTACCACGCCTATGACGACTGCTTCTGCGCGCGGGAATTCGGCGAGGAGATGGCGAGCCGCGTCTACGTGATGCAGTACGACCTCGCGCCGTATCTGTGCGACGGCGAAAACGAGCTGACTGCCGTGGTCGGGCCTGGTTGGTATTTCCGTTACGGGGAGTGTAAGCTCTGCTTCCGCATCGCGTTCGCCGACCGGGAAGTCGTTTCCGATCTGTCCGTTCTTTGGCGGCCGGGCGAGGTGACCGAATACAAACTGACGCGCGGCGAGACGCACGACTATACGCGCGCGGAAGATTGGCGGCCTGTCGCGCCCGCCGAACTGCCGCAGACGGACTTTTACGTGCAGGACTGCCCCGCGGACCGCGTCGCGCGTTCGATCATACCGCTGCGCATCGATGAAACCGAGGACGCGATCCTGTACGATCTCGGCGAAAACGTGACCGGCTTCCCGATCCTGCGCTGTAATACGGCGGGCGCGGAGATCTTCGTCCGCGCAGGCGAAGCTTACGACCCCGAAACGCACGCTCTGCCCGACTTATGGGCGCACAATCAAGTCTGTACGTTCCGCTGCGACGGCTCGGCGCGCGAATACCATCCGCGCTTTACGTGGTGCGCCGGACGGTACTACGCCGTGAGCCGGCAGGCGCAGTTCGTGCGTTTCGACGTGATACACGCGGACGTGCCCGTCACGTCCGCGTTTCAATGCGACGACGAGCTGCTCAAACGCCGCGGATACACGGGCGACGGCGAGCTGGTATGCGAGGCAGGCATGCAACTGTTCGGCAGCCGGGAATTCTACCGCAAATGGATGCGCGATATCTCCGACTGTCAGGACAGAAAGAGCGGCCACGTGCAGTACACCGCGCCTTACGTGCAATCGGGCGGCGGCCCGGGCGGCTGGGGCTGCGCGATCGTCGAGGTGCCGTACGTCTACTACAAGACCTTCGGCGACGCGGAACCGTTCCGCGAGTACTTTCCGCAGATGCTGCGCTACTTTGACTATTTGAACGACCACAGCGAGAACGATCTCGTCACGAGCGATCAGCCCGGACAGTGGTGTCTGGGCGAGTGGTGCGTGCCCGGGCAGAAGCAGCTCGACGGCATCCCGCTGCCGAACCCGCTGGTCAACAACTACTTCTACGTAAAATCCATCGACCGCATGCTGGAGATGGCGCCGGTCGTCGGACAGGAGGCGTACGTTCCCGCTCTGCAGGCGCTGCGAGCGCGCAAGGCGCAGGCGATCGTCGACGCATACTTCGACCCGCGGACCGGCGACTTCGCGGAAAACGGCAACTGCGCCAATGCGTTCGCTTATGACCTCGGTCTCGGCGACGAACGCACGCTCGGCAATCTCGTGCGGCACGTGCGCGCGCTCGACTGCGTGGACACCGGCATCTTCGGCACGGATATCGTGCCGCGCATCCTCTTTGAGAACGGGTACGCCGACGCAGCGTTCCATTTTCTGACGCTGACACGGCAGCCGTCGTTCGGTTATATGCGCGCGTGCGGCGCGACGACGCTCTGGGAGGAGTGGCTGACGCCGCGCTCGATGTCGCACCCGATGTTCGGCGCAGCGGTGCGCTATCTGTTCCAATTCATCCTCGGCATCCGGCAGACGGCGGATTCGTGCGGTTTCCGCAAGGTCGTGATCGATCCGGCGGACGTTCCGGCGCTGCGGCACGCGAGCGGGAAACTTACGACCGTGCGCGGCGAGATCGCCGTATCACTCGACCGCGACGCCGGTACGCTGACCGTGACCGTCCCCGACGGGATCGAGGCGGTCTGCCGCTGCGGCGGGAACAAAACGCCGCTGAAGGCCGGAACAAACACGCTGCCGCTGTGAGTTTTCGCAAAAGCAAAAGGGACTGTCGCATTTCGTGACAGTCCCTTTTTATTTGTTAACTACAGAAGCTCGTTGTACTGATAACACCGCACGTAATCCACGCGAAATTCGGCAGGCCACTGCGGCGTGTCGCTGATGTCGCCGTTGCGTGCGGTTTTGTCGTGATCCGGCACACCGTTCTCGCCTGCGACCTCGACCGAAAGCAGCAGGAATTCCGCGTTCTGCGAAACGCCGCCCGCAGAGGAACGTGCGAATTCTTTGCCGTTGATATAGAAGATATACTCGTCGGGGTTCCATTCCACACCATAGGTGTTGTACTCCTTGTACGGATCGCCCTTGACGAACGGCGTCGCAACGTGAGAGTGCACGTGCGCGTCGCCGTAGCCGTCGTAGTGCAGGTTCGCGGAAACGCGGTCGTTGCCGTATTTATACTGTCCGTAATAGAACGACTCGAACACGTCGATCTCCGTGCCGTCGCGTCCGCTGCCGTCCGCGTTGTAGACGCCGTCGTTCATCATCCAGAACGCGCTCCACAGTCCGCGTCCCGCGGGCAGGATGCAGCGGCACTCGAAGTAGCCGTATTTCTGCTCATACTTGCCGTTCGTGACGATCTGTCCGGTGTAGTAGCCCGGACCGTACGGCAGCTGCGTATCCCACGTCGTGTCGTATTTATACTCGAGCGGCTGCGCCTTATACTCGGTGCGGATCACCAGATCGCCGTCCTCGACCGAAACCATGTCCTCGTGCCAGTAGCCGCCCTTGCGCGCGGTGATCCACCACTCGAAGCCCCACTTGCTGCGGTCGAGCGCGTCGCCGTTGAACTCATCGTTCCAGACGAGCGTGAACTGTGACAGATCGATCTTCTTGCGGCCGTACGAGAGATCTCCCGTGCGGATCGCGCCGGCGAGCGACGAAAAGAACATCCCGATCGCCAGGACGATCGATATTACGGTTTTGCCAATAAAACGAACCATGGTGTTTCCTCCCTGCCGTTATTCGCGTATATCCTCCATCACGGCGAACGCGCCGCGGATGCCGTCCACAGCGGCGGACACGATGCCGCCGGCATACCCCGCGCCCTCGCCGCAGGGAATCAGGCCGTTTACGTTGCTCTGGAAAAACTCGTCGCGCACGATGCGCACCGGGGATGACGAGCGCGTTTCCGGCGCGGTCAGCACCGCTTCCGGCATCGTGAAGCCCTCGAGCATTTTGTTCATTTTCACCATCGCTTCGGCCATCGTATCGGTCACGCGCCGGGGAAGCACACGCCGGATGTCGGACCAGACCACGCCCGTCGGACAGCTCGGACGGACTGCGCCGCCGCGCGTCGAAGGCGTACCGCGCAAAAAGTCGCCCACCAGCTGCGCGGGCGCGGCATAGCTTGCGCCGCCAAGCCGGAACGCCGTGCGCTCGATCTCTCTTTGCAGCTCGAAACCGGACAGAACATCCTCGCTCGGGAAATCCTGCGGCTCGATCCCGACCAGCAGCGCGGCGTTGGAATTCTCCGCGTCGCGTGCGTATTCGCTCATGCCGTTGACGCACGTGCCGCCTTTTTCGGACGACGCTGCGACGACCGTCCCGCCGGGACACATGCAAAACGTATACAGTCCCCGTCCGTGCGGCGGGTGACACGCCATTTTATAGTCCGCAGCACCGAGCGCCGGATGACCGGCAAACGCGCCGTACTGCGCAGAGTCGATAAACTCCCGCGGATGCTCGATGCGCGTGCCGATCGAGAAGGGCTTCTGCATCATCTGCACGCCCTTGCGGCGGAGCATTTCGATCGTGTCGCGCGCGGAATGCCCGATGCACAGAAGCAACGTATCCGTCTCGAGGTCGACGCGCCGGCCGTCCTCCGTCTCATAGCTCACGCCGTGAACGGCTTTGTTGGCGACGATGACGTCGCACAGCCGGCAGCCGAAGCGCACTTCACCGCCCAGCGCGATCACTTCCTCGCGGAACCCCTTGACCACCGAGGCGAGCCTGTCGGTGCCGATGTGCGGCTTTGCCGACCATAGGATCTCCTGCGGCGCGCCCTTGTCCGCCAGCTCTGAAAACACCTTGCGGATGAACTTGCTCTTGGTGCCGGTCGTCAGCTTGCCGTCCGAAAACGTGCCTGCGCCGCCTTCGCCGAACTGGATGTTGGAGTTTTCGTCCAGATCGCCGGTTTTCCAAAACCGCTGCACGTCCGCTTTTCTCTTGTCGACGTCGTGTCCGCGCTCGAGCACGATCGGCCGCAGCCCCGCGCGCGCGAGCGTCAGCGCGGCAAAAAAGCCCGCGGGGCCGAATCCGGCGATGACCGGGCGGAAAGGACTCGTGCGGCGGATCGGCGGCTCCTCGTAGACGTACGGCTCCGCCTTGCTGACTTTGTTCGAGCGGCTGCGGCGGATCAGCTCGTCCTCGTCGCCCGTGACCTCCGCCTCGACGTTGCAGACGAAAAAGATATTGTCCTTTTTGCGGCTGTCCACCGCTTTTTTCGTAAGCCGAACCGCGCGGATGCGGCTCTCGGGGCAGCGCAGAACGGACGCGGCCGCCGTCAGCAGCGCATCGTCCCCCGCATCGAGCGGCAGTTTGATTTCGGTGATCTTGATCATGGTTTGCCCTTTATGCTTTCAGAAATTGCGCGGCGCTCCTGCCGACCAGCCGGCCGGACGACCAGGCGAACGT
The DNA here is from genome assembly GCA_902787275.1 of Oscillospiraceae bacterium. Classification (GTDB taxonomy): domain Bacteria; phylum Bacillota; class Clostridia; order Oscillospirales; family Acutalibacteraceae; genus UBA1425. The sequence continues at coordinate 5,424 of CADAGA010000104.1, forward strand.
CAGGTTGTAGCCGCCGCATTTTCCGTCGATATTCAGTATTTCTCCGCAGGCGAACAGCCCCGGCACGCGCTTCGATTCGAGCGCGTCGGTAAACTCCGCTACGTCCAGACCGCCTGCCGTGACCTGCGCGTCGGCAAAGCCCTTCGTCCCGCGCACCGGAACGGGGAACGCCTTGAGCGCCTTCGCGAGCGTCTGAAGCTCCGTGTCCGTCAGCGTTTCGCACGGTGCGGTCAGCTTCCGGTGCAGCGTCTCTCGCAGCACCGCCTGTCCGATGCGGCTGTGCACCGCGCCCAGAAGCAGCTGTTCGAGCGGGCCGCTGCCGCCGCGCTGCCGCGCCTGTTGTAAAAACGCGTGCGTCTGCCCGTCGTCCATATCGGGCAGGAAATCAATGAACAGCGTCCCGCCGTCCGCGGCATAGCGCGCGAGCTCCATCGCCGCGATGCCGGACAGTCCGTAGTCTGCGAACAGCACTTCGCCCTGCGACGCGAATGCATCGCCCTGCGGCGTTTGCAGCGTCAGCGTGACCGCGGCACGCAGCCCTTTCAGTCCCTTGACGAAATCGGGATCGGTGCGCAGCTGTACGAGCGCCGGCCGAAGATCGGTGCACGCGTGCCCGAACGCTTGCATCAGCCGGTAGCCGCTGCCGTCGGTGCCGTGCGCAGGCGACGCTTTGCCGCCGCAGGCGACGATCACCGCATGCGCGCGCAGGGAACCGTTCACGACGAACGCGCCGTTTCCCCGGCGGATCGACGTCGCCGCTTCACCGCAAATGAACCGCACGCCCAGCCGCGCGCACTCCAGCCGCAGCACGTCCAGCACGGACGACGCCGCGTTGGAACGCGGATAGACGCGTCCCTCGCTGTCCGCCGCCGTCAGAAGTCCCAACGAGCGAAAAAAGTCCGCGTCGCTCTGTACGCCGAACTGCGCGAATACACGCCCGACGAACGGCGGATCGTTATAGTCCGCGGGCGACGCATGGATATTGAGAAGATTACAGCGGCCGTTTCCGGTCGCCAGTATTTTTTTGCCCACGCGGTCGAGCTTTTCCAGAACGGTCACGTCCGCGCCCTGCCGCGCGGCTTCGATCGCCGCGGCAAGTCCCGATGCGCCGCCGCCGAGGATCAGCAGTTGAGCGTCCTTCATACGCTTTCCTCCCCGTTTCCCCGGGCAGTGCGCAGCATTTCCTCCGCGTTTTCGAGCTGCAGCGCGGTGACCGTGCCGCCGTTGATGCGGGCGATCTCGTGCTTGCGCCCCTCGAAATCCAGCTCCGTCACGGCAGTAAACGTCTTGCCGTCGCGAACGGACTTGGAGATGAGCAGATGCGTGTCCGCCATGACCGCGATCTGCGACAGATGCGTCACGCAGATCACCTGATGCGTCGAGGCGACCTCGGCGAGCTTTCTGCCGACCTTCTGCGCGGCGCGCCCGCTGACGCCCGTGTCGATCTCGTCAAAGATCAGCGTGTCCACGTCGTCGCACGCGGACAGTACGTTTTTGATCGCGAGCATGATGCGCGACAGTTCGCCGCCGGACGCGATCTTCACGATCGGCCGCGGCGTTTCTCCTGCGTTGGCGGAAATCAGAAATTCGATCTTGTCCGCACCCGTCGCCGAGAGCGGCGCATCCTCGTGACGCACCACAAACCGCACGGACGGCATGTCGAGAAACTCGAGTTCGCGGCAAACGTTCCGCGAGAACGCCTCGCCCGCACGCAGACGGCTCTGCGTCAGCGCGGCGGCGCATTGGTTTGCCCTGGCCGTCAGCACGGCGATCTCCCGCTCGAGCGCCTCGGCGCGTTCGTCCGCGGTGCGCAGAAGCTCCGCTTCGCGCTGCGCGTTCTCCAGAAACTGCAGCATTTCTTCCTCTGTCTCGCCGTATTTGCGCGACAGACGGTAAATCGTGTCGAGCCGCTCCTCGGCTGCGGACAGCTCGCGCGGGTCCATATCCATCGACTCGATCGCGTCGCGGATATCGCCGATATATTCCTTCGCCTCAAGCGCCGCGGATTCCAGAAACTCCGCGACCGGGCGCAGATGGTCAAAGTATTCCGTCGTATCGTACAGCTCGTCCGCCGCAGTCGAGAAAAGTCCCGCCGCACCGTCCGTCGCGTCGTCGCCGGCGAGCGCGGCATACGCCGTTTTCAGCGCGCGCAGCACGGCCGCCGAGTTGCGAAACAGTTCGACGCGCGTTTGCAGCTCGTCCCGCTCTCCGACGCGCAGATCCGCGTTTTCCAACTCGTCGATCTGATACTGCAGCATGTCGAGCCGACGCGCCTTTTCGCTCTCGTCCGTCTGCAGCGCAGAGAGCTCCTTCTCCGCCTCGCGCAGCGCGTGATATGCTTCGCCGTACGCCTCGCGCAGCGCGCCGTTATCCGCGAGCGCGTCGATATACCGCACGTGGTTCTCCGGCTGGAACAGCGCCTGACTGTCGTGCTGGCCGTGGATGTTGACCAGCGCCGCGCCGAGCGTGCGAAGCATGGAAACGGATACGGGACTGCCGTTGACACGGCAGGTGCTGCGCCCGTCCGACGTGATGCGGCGGCGGATCAGGACCTCGCCGTCGAAGTCGATCTCGAAGTCCTCCAGAATCTTTTGCACCTGCGCGCCGCAGTCCGTGAACAGCGCCGTCACGGACGCGCTGTCCGTACCGCTGCGCAGAATCTCGCGCGACGCGCGTTCACCCAGCGCCGTGTTGATGGAGTCGAGGATGATCGACTTGCCCGCGCCGGTCTCGCCCGTCAGCACGTTGAAGCCCGCGCTCAGACGGATGTCCGCGCTCTCGATGATCGCAACGTTTTCGATCTTCAGCTCCGCAAGCATCGCTTATTCTCCTTTGGATGCGTCGTCCCGCAGAGAGGACTGCACCGTCTTTTGAATATCAGCAGCCTGCTGCGGCGTGCGGAACAGCGCAAAGATCGTG
>CADAGA010000105.1 GCA_902787275.1 Oscillospiraceae bacterium
TCTCTCCGGCACCGGCAAGACCACGCTTTCGACCGATCCCAAGCGCCTTCTGATCGGCGACGACGAGCACGGCTGGGACGACAACGGCGTGTTCAACTTCGAGGGCGGCTGCTACGCCAAGGTCATCAACCTCGACAAAGAGTCCGAACCCGACATCTACAACGCCATCAAGCGCAACGCACTGCTTGAAAACGTCACCGTGGACGAAAACGGCAAGATCGATTTTGCCGACAAGAGTGTGACCGAGAATACGCGCGTTTCGTATCCGATCGAGCACATCGAAAAGATCGTCAAGAAGGTCCGTCCCATCTCCTCCGGCCCCGACGCCAAGAACGTGATCTTCCTTTCCGCGGACGCATTCGGCGTTCTGCCTCCCGTTTCCGTGCTCACGCCCGAGCAGACCAAGTATTACTTCCTTTCGGGCTTCACCGCCAAGCTCGCCGGCACCGAGCGCGGCATCACCGAACCGACGCCCACCTTCTCGGCGTGCTTCGGTCAGGCGTTCCTTGAGCTGCATCCCGTGAAATACGCGGAGGAGCTCGTCCGCAAGATGGAAAAGAGCGGCGCCAAGGCGTACCTCGTCAACACCGGCTGGAACGGCACCGGCAAGCGCATCTCCATCAAGGATACCCGCGGCATCATCGACGCGATCCTCGGCGGCGACATTCTCGGCGCGCCCACGAAGATGATCCCGTATTTTGATTTTGAGGTTCCCACGGCGCTCACCGGCGTCGATCCCGCGATCCTTGATCCGCGCGATACGTACGCAGATCCCGCTATCTGGGATGAAAAGGCGAAGGATCTCGCGTCCCGCTTCATCAAGAACTTCAAAAAGTACGAGGACAACGAAGCCGGCAAGGCGCTCGCTGCCGCCGGTCCGCACATCTGATCCCGTAAAATTACGACCTGCTCCCGATCGGGAGCAGGTCGTTTTCTTTTTTGCTTGTATAAAGGCTGCGCGTCCCGGCCGGATCAGCCTTTGCTTTTGACGAAAAGGTCGAACAGCATTTCGTCGGTGTATTCTCCGCCGCCCGTCTTTTCGAGCGTTTTCTTTTGGATGAACGCGTACACGTTTCTCTCCAGCACGCGCAGCACGTTGAACGCTTCGTCCATGGTCTTGCCGACGCAGAATACGCCGTGATTCGCCATAAAGCAGGCGTTCCTGCCCCGGATCGCTTTCACGGTGCCTTCCATCAGCTTTTTCGTTCCGGGCAGTCCATATGCGCCCACGGCGACGTCGCCGCCCATGACCTCCCGCAGCTCGTCCGAAAACGCGGGAAGCGGCATGCGGCACGACGCCATGACGGTGGCAAAAACGGGATGGGAATGGATGCAGACGTTGATCTCCGGTCTCGACGCGAGAACCGCCGCGTGGATCTTTCTCTCCGACGTCGGCTTCTTGCCGTCCGACCAGACCGAAGGATCGCTGATCTGCACGATGGGCATATCCTCGGGCGTCAGGTGGTTGTAATCCAGACCCGTGGGCGTGACGAGCATGTGATCCTCGTCCAGCCGGGCGGAAATATTGCCCCACGTCCCCTGCACGAGGTTCTCCTCGAGAAGCCGGACGCCGCTGTCCTTGACCAGCTGCCGCAGTTCGTTTTCCGTGTTCTTATCCCACATTACAGGCTCCCCTCCTCGCTCTGCAGATTCTCCTGATTCTTCTTGCTGTATTTCATTTTGTAGATGACGTTCATCAGCGTTGCTTCAAAGAAATTGATGAGCACGTTTTTCTTTAATACCGTCGAGGCGACGAAGCAGTGCGCCGCTTTGTCCAGCACGAGCACGCAGGTGACCGCTTCGTTCAGCGTCCTGCCTGCGGTCACGCAGCCGTCCCCCGCAACGAGCGTCGAATTGCGCTTTTTCAGGTTCTTCGCGATCGTTCCGGCGTCGTTTTTGCACGTCTTGCAGTTTCGTCCGACGATCTGCGTCATATCGTCGGTCACCGCGGGGATCACCGCGCCGCAGCGCGCGATCGGCTCGACCCACGCCGGATGGCAGTGGCACACGGCGGAAGCGTCGCTTTTCGCCGCATAGATGCGCGCGTGCAGCGCATACTCGCCCTGTGCGTCGCTCATTTTGATTTTCACGACGTCGTTTTCCGTCAGATCCTCCAGACGCACGTCTGCTTTCGAGGCGATCAGATACGCGCCGGATCGCACGCTGATGCAGTCGCCCGTTCCGACGACGTTCTGCTTGGCGAGCTCCTTTGCGTATTCGAGAATCAGTTCTGTGCTTTTATCCATGCCGTTCTTCATCCCCCGAACCGTTTTAAGTTTGTCTTTTTGTACGTCTTTTCCAGATCCTTGTACAGTCTCTGGTACGTCTCGAACATCTCGTCGTAGATCGCTTTGTTGGCTTCGTTCGGTCTGTACGTCTTCTTTTCGACGACGAACTTCTTCGCCTCGCTGAAAGAATTCAGAGCGCCCAGGCCGATGAACGCCACGATCGCCGCACCCACGGCGCCCGCGTTGCGCGGATTCTCCACGACCGCAAACTCTCTTTGCGTGATGTCGGAAATGATCTGCATCCACGAGTCGTCCAGCGCGCCGCCGCCGATGATGCGGAACTGCCTGCAATGGAAGCCGTAGTCCTTTTCATAGTTTTCAAGGATCCATCTCAGATTGTATCCGATGCCCTCATACACCGCTTTCATCAGATGCTCGCGCGTATGCGTCGGTCCGATGTTGTACAGTGTGGAACGCGTCGTCGTGGACGAAACGGGGCACCGCTCGCCGAGCATCCACGGCGTGCAGATCAAGTGATCCGAGCCGGCGGGGATCTCCCGGATGACGTCGTCCATATAGGCGTAGATCCCGTCTCCGAGCTGTTCTTTTTCCGTGCGGAAGAACTGCTCGATCAGCCACTGGATATTGCTTCCGGCCGCTTCGGTGATTCCGCAGATCAGATTCATCTCGGGATCGGCCGACTGGATCGCCGCCGCACCGTGCATGAATTTTGTCTTGTCCTTCGAGGAAGCGCACACCCAGGCGGACGTTCCGAGATAGATATGCACGTCGCCGTCGCCGTTCATGCCGGAACCGATGTTTGCAGCCTGCGTGTCGTCGCATCCGCCGAATACCGGCGTGCCCTCGACGAGGCCCATCGCCTGCGCGGCTTCCGCCGTCAGACCGTTGCCGATCTTATCCGTACTTTTGACGAGAGGCGGCAGCTTGGACATATCCATGCCCGTCAGGGACAGCACCGACAGCCAGGTCTTTTTCTTGAGGTCAAGGCCGTAGGAAGACGCGCCCGAAAGCTCCGCGACCATAACGCCCGTGCATTTATACTTCAGGTAGCCGTTTACGTCCAGAAAGTATTTGGTTTCGTTGTAGACGTCGGGTCGTTCCTCCTTCAGCCAGATCAGCTTTGCGATCACGTCCTTGCCCATGATGGGCGTGCCGGAGAACAGCGAAAAGATCTTTTTTCCGCCGAGCCTGCGCATGATGGACTGCGCCTGCTTCTCCGCGCGTCCGTCCACCCACGTGATGTTGTTGTAAAGCACTTTTCCGTCCTGATTGACGGGAATGATGCCCATCGCCTGCGTGGAAAAAACGACTCCCTTCACGTCCGACGGGTCGATCCCCGCCGCGGCGACGACGCCCCTGGACGCTTTGCAGACGCCGTCCCAGTACTCTTCCGGCTTCTGCTCCACGAAGGCGGGCGCGGGGTAATAGGTCGGGTACGGCTCTGCTTTTGACGCGATGATCTTCCCGTCAAAATCAATGAGAACGGCTTTGTCCGAGGACGTTCCCATATCGTGCGCGATAACGTATTTTCCCATGATTCTCCCCTTTTCACAAATCAAAAAGCAAAAGGATTGCGCCGCTCGGACACAATCCTTATATCCGATGTTATTTTGCCCAGCTTGCTTTCTTGGCCTTTTCGGCAGCAAGCGCTGCTTTTGCCGCTTTCTTCGCGGCCTGCTTCTTCTTGGCGAGCGCGTCCTTTTCTTCGGCCTTCTTTGCCTTGGTCTCGGCGATCGCCTTGGCCTTCGCTTCCTTATGCGCCGCAGAATACGCCGCGACCTCTTCCTCCAGCACGCCGGTCTTTTTGACCAGCTTGAACACCTCTTCAAAGTGGTTCAGCGCTTCGTCGATGATCTCGTCCGTGTCCGCCATGGACGTGTAGAGTCTGGAGCCGGCGAGCGTCACGATGCCGTGCGCCATGTATGCCGCGCCCATCCGCTTCATCGCTTCGGTTCTCGTCATCATCATGCTCTTCTTCGAGAGCGCCTTGACCGGGCCGAGCGGATTCATCGTGGAGAAATCGAAGCTCATCGGCGCGGTGCACTCGAGGTGGCAGATCGAGCCCTGGTTGTACGCCACGTACGGAAGGTCGTACTGCTTGATAAGCGCGGCCAGACCGTCGGTCAGACGGTTGCCCGCAAGACCCGCCTTGGCGCAGGCGTCGTTCTTTTCGATCTCCTTGATCGCCACGTAACCGGCCATCGCGGAAAGCGGATTCGCCGCGAGCGTGCCGCCGCAATACGCTTTCTTGGCGCCGCCGGCGACGCCCGCCGCAAGAAGGCTCACGTATTCGCGCTTTCCGCCGACGCCGCCCGCCGCGGGATAGCCGCCCGCAACGATCTTGCCGAAGATGGTCAGATCGGGCTTGACGTCGAACAGTCCCTGCGCGCCGCCGAGACCGAGACGGAATCCGGTCACGACTTCGTCGAAGATCAGCAGAGCGCCGTACGCGTCACAGAGTTGACGCACGGCAGCGTTGTATTCCCAGTCGATGGGACGCGTGCCCGATTCCGGACCTGCCGGTTCGAGAATGACCGCGGCCGTACCGCCGCGCAGAGAATTGAGGTCGAGGTAGGCCTTGAGCATTTCCAGATCGTTGGGGCGCACTTCGTGCATGCCGCGATAGATGTAGCCCGGGATGCCGAAGGATTCGAGATAGTTGCGCGTTCCGGGGATCTTCAGACCGTAAACCATCTGATCCGACCAGCCGTGATACGCGCCGCCGATCTTGATGATGTGCTTTTTCTTGGTCGCGCAGCGCGCGATACGCAGCGCCGCCATGACCGATTCCGTACCCGAACCGAGCATACGGAACATCTCGACGTTGGGCATGTGCTTGTTGATCTCTTTCGCGATCAGCAGCTCCGCCTCGTGGAACAGTCCGGTCGTCGGGCCGCAGTCCTTGATGAGCTTGATCGCTTCTTCCTGCACCGCTTCGTAATTGCTGCCGAGAATCGTCGGGCCGCCTGCCTGCAGGAAGTCAAAGTATTTGTTGCCGTCGAGGTCGTACAGATACGCGCCCTCGGCCTTGACCATGCACATCGGGAACGGCATATTGAACGCCAGATTGTGCTGAACGCCGCCCGGGATATACTGCTTGGCTTCCGAGGTGATCGCCTTGGATTTGGCACATTTTGCGTCGAAATAATGCTCAACGATGTCCTGATAGGTCGCGTTGTCGACGCCGTAAATATCCTTTTGCGTCAGCTCTTTGAGGCTGACGTTGATCGAGTGCGCGTCTGCCCAGCGGTTCACGCCGTAGCCCTGTTCGATTTTGCCCTCAATGGGTCTGTAAGTCACGTTCATGGATGCTTCCTCCCAAAAACAGTTTTCTATATTTGAACATATACTTATCATATCAAATCTCTTTCCCCTTGTCAATGACAACAGACGATTTTTCGGGGAACGTTTTTTCTCACAGAGCGAAATTTTTTTGAAATACGTATTGACGAAACGGCAGAATAATTCTATAATTTATTCATACTTTTTGTTGGGGAAAAGGGAAAGGAGCGAGAAAATGGCAGATTTATCGAAAATCATCGAACAAAAAGACGAAGCGGCAAAATACATGGAGAAAGAAATCACGTATATTTGCCAAAACCTTCCCAAGCGCGATCCGGGTTCGGAGGGTGAAAAACTGTCCTGCGAGTACATGGCGCAGCAGCTCAAGGACGAGTGCGGATGCGACAACGTGGCGTTGGACAGCTTCGACGTGCATCCCAGATCGTTCTTCGGCTGGATCTATTTCACGATCTCGTTCGTGCTGGCGGCCATCGCGGCGTTCTTCTTCGTGCCCGTTCTTTCGATGGTCTTTGTGGTCGTGGGACTCTTTATCGTGGCGATGCAGCTGGGCATCTACAAGAGATTTATCGACTGGGCGTTTCCGAAAAAAACGAGCTATAACGTGATCGGAACGAAAAAGCCCACCGGCGAAGTCAAGAGAAGGATCCTGTTCAACGGACATCCCGACGCAGTATGGGAATGGCGCGTCAATTACCATTTCGGCGGCGTCGCGTTCGACGTGCACGCGGTCTCCTGCGTGCTTGCAGCACTGTATTATTTTGCGGTCTCTCTGGCTTACGTCATCAAGCACGGCGTCGGCGTCGGTCTCCCCGATCCGTCCGACCCGATCGTCATCGCGGCGTTCGTCGGCTTCGTGTTCCTTCCGTTCCTCATCGGCCTGTATTTCATGGTGGACTATAAAACCATCGTCGACGGCGCGAACGACAACCTCTCCGGCTGCTATATGGGCATCGCGCTGCTGAAATTCCTGCAGGACAGCGGCATCACGTTTGAAAACACGGAGATCGGCGTGCTCAACACCGGTTCGGAAGAAGCCGGAACGCGCGGTTCGAAAGCCTTCGCAAAGCAGCACAAGGGTGAATTCGACGACGTGCCGACGGTCATTTATTCCTTCGACACCATCCACGATCCCCGGTTCCTGATGGTCAACGAACGGGACCTGAACGGAACGGTCAGGGCCGACCTGGCCCTGTCAGAGCTCTGCCTGGCCTCCGCCGCCGAGCTGGGGATC
>CADAGA010000106.1 GCA_902787275.1 Oscillospiraceae bacterium
GGACGATCAGGGCAAGACCCGTGTCAACCGCGGCTTCCGCGTACAGTATAACTCCGCCATCGGCCCCTACAAGGGCGGTCTGCGCTTCCATCCCAGCGTGAACCTCTCTATCATGAAGTTCCTGGGCTTTGAGCAGGTGCTGAAAAACTCCCTGACCACGCTGCCCATGGGCGGCGGCAAGGGCGGCAGCGACTTCGACCCCAAGGGCAAGTCCGACGCCGAAGTCATGCGCTTCTGCCAGAGCTTCATGACCGAGCTGAGCCGTCACGTGGGCGCCGATACGGACGTCCCCGCAGGCGACATCGGCGTGGGCGGCAGAGAGATCGGTTACCTGTACGGTCAGTACAAGCGTCTGCGCAACGAGTTCACCGGTGTTCTGACCGGCAAGGGTCTGCAGTACGGCGGCTCTCTGGTGCGTCCGGAAGCGACGGGCTACGGCGCGGTGTACTACGTGGTCGAACTGCTCAAGCATTTCGGCGACACCATCGAAGGCAAGACGTTTGCGGTCTCCGGCTTCGGCAACGTGGCATGGGGCACCGTGAAAAAGGTCAACGCACTGGGCGGCAAGGTCGTGACGCTGTCCGGTCCCGACGGCTATATCTACGATCCCGACGGCGTCAGCACCGAAGAGAAGGTCAACTACCTTCTGGAGATGCGCGCTTCCTGCCGCAACCGCGTGCAGGACTACGCCGACAAATTCGGCGTGCAGTTCTTCCCGGGCGAGCGTCCGTGGGGCGTCAAGGTCGACATCCCGATGCCGTGCGCCACGCAGAACGAAGTGACGCTCGAGGACGCCAAGAAGATCGTAGCCAACGGCACGAAATATTACGTTGAAGTTTCCAACATGCCGACGACGGCGGACGCGGTCGAATATCTGACCTCGCACGGCGTCAAGGTCGCTCCGTCCAAGGCGGTCAACGCCGGCGGCGTGGCGGTGTCCGGTCTCGAGATGGCGCAGGATTCCATGCGCTACAACTGGACGGCTGAGGAAGTGGACGAAAAGCTGCAGGGCATTATGCAGAACATCTTCAAAACGTCCGTGGAAGCCGCTGAAGAGTACGGCTTCGGCGACGATCTCGTTGCAGGCGCCAACATCGCCGGCTTCGTCAAGGTCGCGGACGCCATGATCGCGCAGGGTCTCGTCTGATCCCGCAGAAAAAATGCAAAACAGCCCGTCAGCTTCGTCTTCACCGACGAAGTCGGCGGGCTTTTCTCTGCTTTTTCAATCCAACACTAAATTCTTGCCGGAGGAAACCATAATGCTGTCCGGCGCAAACAAAAAGATCATCCTTGCGGACGGCGCCGAGTACGCGGGCTTCGCGTTCGGCGCGGACGGAGAAAAACTCGTGGAGATCGTCTTTAACACGTCCATGGTCGGTTATCAGGAGATCCTGTCCGACCCGTCCTACACCGATCAGGGCGTCGTCATGACGTACCCGCTGATCGGCAACTACGGCATGGCGGACGACGACTACGAGACGCAAACGCCGACCATCGGCGCGCTGATCGTGCGGCAGTACAACGACGAACCGTCGAACTTCCGCAGCACGCGTTCGCTCGGCGACGTGATGCGGCAATACGGGATCGTCGGCGTCAGCGGGATCGACACGCGCGCGCTCGCGCGGCACATCCGCAACGTCGGCTCCTGCAAGGCGCTGCTGACGGGCGTCGATACGACGCTCGAAGAAGGGCTGCGCCGTCTGCGTGCGGGCGATATCCCGCGCGACGCGGTCAGCCGCGTCAGCCGCAAAGCGATCTGCCGCTACGCGGGCGAAAACGCGCGTTTTCACGTCGTCGCGGTGGACTGCGGCATGAAGCAGAACATCGTGCGTTCCCTGCAGAAGAAGGGCTGCGACGTGACGGTTGTGCCGTGGAACACGGACGCTGCGGCGATCGCGTCGCTGCAGCCGGACGGCGTGTTCCTCTCCAACGGACCCGGCGATCCGACGGACGTGCCCGAGGTGATGCATACCGTGCAGCAGCTTCTGGGCAAATATCCGATCTTCGGCATCTGCCTCGGGCACCAGATCCTGTCGCTGGCGTACGGCGCCAGGACCTACAAGCTCAAATTCGGTCACCGCGGCGGCAACCATCCCGTCAAGGATCTGACGACCGACAAGGTTGAGATCACGTCCCAGAACCATTCCTACGCGGTGGACACGGCGTCGCTGGCGGGAACGCCGCTGGTCGTTACGCACGTCAATCTGCTCGACGACACGGTCGAGGGCGTCGCCTGCGAACGCGACAGGGCGTTCGCGGTGCAGTACCACCCCGAGAGCGCGCCGGGACCGCAGGACAGCGCCTATCTGTTCGACAGGTTCCTTTCTTTGATGGAGGAGGCGAAGCACGATGCCTAAACGCACGGACATCCATAAAATCCTTGTCATCGGCTCCGGCCCCATCGTGATCGGGCAGGCGGCGGAGTTCGACTACGCGGGCACGCAGGCGTGTCTCGCGCTCCGGGAGGAGGGGTACGAGGTCATTCTCTGCAACTCCAATCCCGCGACCATCATGACCGATCCCGCCATGGCGGATAAAGTATACATGGAGCCGCTGACGCTCGAATACATCGCGCGCATCCTGCGCACGGAGCGTCCCGACGCGATCCTGCCGGGCATCGGCGGACAGACGGGACTGAATCTTGCGATGCAGCTCGAAAAGAAGGGCGTGCTGCGCGAGTGCGGCACCGAGCTTCTCGGCACGCGCAGCGAGAGCATCGAGCAGGCGGAGGACCGCGAAAAGTTCAAGGAGCTGTGCGAATCGCTCGGCGAGCCGGTGCTGCCGTCGCTGATCGCCAATTCCATGGAGGAGGGGATCGCGGCCGCGGAGGAGATCGGCTATCCGGTCGTGCTGCGCCCGGCATTCACGCTCGGCGGCACGGGCGGCGGCTTTGCCGACGACGAGGCGGAGCTCGTCGAGATCCTCAAAAATGCGCTCGTCCTCTCGCCCGTGCATCAGGTGCTGATCGAAAAGAGCATCAAGGGCTTTAAAGAAATCGAATACGAGGTCATGCGCGACGCGAACGACACCGCGATCACGGTCTGCAACATGGAAAACGTCGACCCGGTCGGCATCCATACCGGCGACTCCATCGTGGTCTGCCCGTCCCAGACGCTGACCAACAAGGAATATCACATGCTGCGCGACAGCGCGCTGAAGATCATCCGCGCGCTGCAGATCGAAGGCGGCTGCAACGTGCAGTTCGCACTCGATCCGAATTCGTTCCAGTATTACCTCATCGAAGTCAATCCGCGTGTGTCGCGTTCTTCGGCGCTCGCGTCGAAGGCGAGCGGCTATCCCATTGCCCGCGTGTCGGCGAAGATCAGCGTCGGCCTGCGGCTGGACGAGATCCGTCTGGCGAACACGCTCGCGTCGTTCGAGCCTGCGCTCGACTACGTGGTCACCAAAATGCCGCGTTTCCCGTTCGACAAATTCACCGACGCCAACAACCGGCTCGGCACGCAGATGAAGGCGACGGGCGAGGCGATGAGCGTGGGCAGGACGTTTGAAGAGAGCCTGCTCAAGGCGATCCGTTCTCTCGAGGTCGGCATCTATCATCTGTACATGCCGAAGTTCGACAAGATGGAGACGGACGCACTGCTCGACTACGTCCGCTGCGGTACGGACGACCGCATCTACGCCATGGCGGAGCTGCTGTGGCGCGGCGTCGACGTGGAAACGCTGTGGAGCATCACGCAGATCGACCGCTGGTTCCTGCGCAGGATCAAGGTGATCACCGACGCGGAGATCACGCTCAAGGCCGGCGCGCACGACGCCGAAGCGCTGCGGTACGCAAAGCGTCTCGGCTTTTCCGATCGCTATATCGGCGTGCTGTGGGACATGAAGGAGATCGACGTGTTCCGCTTGCGCAAGCAGTGGAACATTTTCCCGACCTATAAAATGATCGACACGTGCGCCTCGGAATTCAAGAGCTACGTGCCGTACTTCTACTCCACCTACGAGGAGGAGAACGAGTCCGTTTTCTCCGACCGCAAAAAGATCATCGTGCTCGGCTCCGGACCCATCCGCATCGGGCAGGGCGTGGAATTCGACTATTCCACCGTGCACGCGGTGCAGACGATCAAGGAAGCGGGCTACGAAGCCATCATCATCAACAACAATCCCGAAACGGTCTCCACCGACTACACGACGTCCGACAAGCTCTATTTCGAGCCGCTGTGCGTCGAGGACGTTATGAACGTCATCACGCTCGAAAACCCGGACGGCGTGATCACCTCGCTCGGCGGACAGACCGCGATCAATCTGGCGGAACCGCTGATGGAATACGGCGCGAAGCTGATCGGCACCGACTGCGCCGCGATCGAAAAAGCGGAGAACCGCGACGCGTTCGAGAAGCTGCTCTCGGAGCTGCACATCCCGCAGCCGAGGGGCTGCGCCGTGACGAACATCGAGGACGGCATCCGCGCCGCCGCGGAGATCGGCTATCCCGTGCTGGTGCGGCCGAGCTTCGTGCTGGGCGGCCGTGCGATGCAGATCGTCGCCAAGGAGGAGGCGCTGCGGCACTACCTCAAAACGGCCGTGGAGATCGACGAGGACAAGCCGGTGCTCGTGGATAAATACATCCGCGGCAAGGAGCTGGAGGTCGATGCGGTCTGCGACGGGCAGGACGTGTTCGTGCCCGGCATCATGGAGCTGGTCGAACGCACGGGCGTGCATTCCGGTGACTCGATCAGCGTCTATCCGACGTTCAGCGTGTCCGACAAGGTAAAGGGCACGATTCTGCAATACGCGAAAAAGCTCGGTCTCGGCGTCGGCATCGTCGGACTGTACAATATCCAGTTCATCGTGGACGAGCACGAGGACGTGTATATCATCGAGGTCAACCCGCGTTCCTCGCGCACGGTGCCGTTTTTGTCCAAGTCCACCGGCTACTCGCTTGCGGACATCGCCACGCGTGTGATCCTCGGTCAGAGCCTCAAGGAACAGGGCATTTTCCGGCTGTATCCCGAGGAGACGAAGCGCTGGTACGTCAAGGCGCCGGCGTTCTCGTTCTCGAAGCTGCGCGGCATGGACGCGTATCTGTCACCGGAGATGAAATCGACGGGCGAAGCGATCGGCTACGACTACAAACGCCACAGAGCCGTCTACAAGGCGCTGATCGCGTCCGGTCTGAAGCTGCCGAACTACGGCACGGTCGTTGTGACGCTCGCGGACGAGGACAAGGACGAGGCGCTGCCGCTGGTGAAGCGGTTCTACGATCTGGGCTTCAATATCGCGGCGACGACCGTTTCGGCGGAGCATCTGCGCGAGCACGGCGTGAAGGTCAAGCTCCTGCACAAGCTCAGTGAGGGCAGCACGGAGATCCTCGACGCCATCCGCTCCGGCTTCGTCAGCTACGTGCTCAACACGCGCGCGATCCTGTCCGGCGTCCATTACGAGGACGGCGTGGCGATCCGCAGCTGCGCGGTGGAAAACGGCGTTACGATGTTCACTTCTCTCGACACCGTGCGGGAAGTGCTGGACGTGCTGGAGGAAATGACGATCCCGGTTTCCACGATCGATGAAAAATAATTGACAGAACATAAAGGAGGGTCCCAATGAAAATCGCAATTTACGGCTACGGCAACTTAGGACGCGGCGTCGAATGCGCCGCAAGGCAGAATCCCGACGCGGAGCTCGTCGGCGTGTTTACGCGCCGCGCTCCGGAAACGGTCAAAACGCTGACGGGCGTTCCCGTCTACGCTGCGGCGGACATCACACGGTACAAAGACGAGATCGACGTGCTGATCCTCTGCGGCGGCAGCGCGACCGATCTGCCGAAAATGACGCCCGTGCTGGCGAAGGATTTCAACGTCATCGACAGCTTCGACACGCACGCCAACATCCCGGCGCACTTTGCCGCGGTGGACGCGGCAGCCAAAGAGAGCGGCCATCTCGCGCTGATCTCCGCGGGCTGGGACCCGGGCATGTTCTCCCTGAACCGTCTGTACGCTTCGGCGAAGGACGCGCGGCAGTACACCGTGCCGATCCCCGCGGCGCTGGACGCGGTACGCTCGGGCTCCATGCCGGAGCTGACGACGCGCGAGAAGCATCTGCGCGAGTGCTACGTCGTTGCCGAGGACGGTGCGGACAAGGCGGCGATCGAAGAAGCGATCAAGACCATGCCCAACTACTTCTCCGACTACGACACGACCGTGACATTCATCACGGCCGAGGAGATGCAGAAAAACCACGCGGAGCTCCCGCACGGCGGCTTCGTGATCCGCACCGGCAAGACGGGTCTTAACAAGGAGCACACGCACACCATCGAGTACAGTCTCAAGCTCGACTCCAATCCGGAGTTCACGTCGTCGGCGCTGATCGCGTTCGCCAGAGCGATCGACCGCAAGGCGAAACGCGGTGAGACCGGCTGCCGTACCGTGTTCGACGTCGCGCCTGCCGATCTTTCGCCGCTGTCCGGCGATGAGCTGCGCGCGCATATGCTGTAAAATCTATAGAAACGACCGCTGTTCCGAAGAAGGAACGGCGGTTTTTCTTTATGTAAGAAGTTGACAATAAAAAAACAATATGGTATGATATAGTGATTATAAATTGGTGTAGTGTATGCCAGCCGAAAAGACGAAGGAGTGGTTGGATGAAATCCGGGTTCAAACGTTCTCTTGCCGCGATTCTGACGGCGCTGCTGCTGTGCGTGACGACGCTTTCCGCAAGCGCTGCCGAGCTGACGACGGCAGAAGTGCAGAACGAACAGACCGTAACGACGTCCGCCTTTGCGGATATGCTGCCGTCCGCCGACAATTTCCTGCCGGACGCCGTCGGACAGAAGCGTGTGACGGCGGTCACGCGGCTGTCGGACGAGGACGTCGAGACGATCTCCGGCAGGCTTGCGAAGAATTCGCGCGTCTACCTGGTCGAATTGCAGGACGGCCACTACACGTACTACATGGCTGTCGACTTCCGCGACGACGACGCGGTCTATTTTTCCAAGCTCGCCGTCATGCGCGCCACGTCGCACAAGCTGTACGATCGTTCCGTGGAGATGGCGGAACGGGATAAGCCCAAAGGGCAGCCGCTTCTGATGAGCTACTCGCACATCATCGGTGAACTGAGTCTGCACTACGTCGTTTACCGCGTGACCGATGCGTTCGGCGGCGAGAAACTGCCGGGGCTGATGGGCAAGCTCTACCGCAACAGCGTCGTGGCGGATCTCAACGTCGACGAGGGCAGGATGGCGGCAGCGATCCGCCTGGTCGGAAAAATGCTTGGTTAATCTTTCTTTTAGGAGCGTAAATACACATGGAATGGACTGGACTGAACGAACTGCGTGAAAAATATCTCACGTTTTTTGAAAGCAAAGGGCATCTGCGTCTGCCGAGCGCGTCGCTGATCCCGCAGGGCGACAAGAGCCTTTTGCTCATCAACGCCGGCATGGCGCCGCTGAAGAAATACTTCACGGGCGAACTGACGCCGCCGCGCACGCGCGTGACGTCGTGCCAGAAGTGCATCCGCACGCCGGACATCGAGCGCGTGGGCAAGACGGCGCGTCACGGCACGTATTTCGAGATGCTCGGCAACTTCTCCTTCGGCGATTACTTCAAGCGCGAAGCGACGGCATGGGCGTGGGAGTTCTGCACCAAGGTGATGGGCATGGACACCGACAAGCTATACGTGAGCGTCTATCTCGACGACGACGAGGCGTATGACATCTGGACGAAGGAGCTCGGCGTTGCCGAGAGCCATATGGTCCGCCTGGGCAAAGAGGACAACTTCTGGGAGCACGGCGCAGGTCCGTGCGGCCCGTGCAGCGAGATCTATTACGACCGCGGTCCGCAGTACGGCTGCGGCAAGCCGGACTGCAAGGTCGGCTGCGACTGCGACCGTTACGTCGAATTCTGGAACCTCGTGTTCACACAGTTTGAAAACGACGGAAACAACAACTACACCCGTCTCAAGAGCTGCAACATCGACACCGGCATGGGTCTCGAGCGTCTGGCGTGCATCGCGCAGGGCGTGGACAATCTGTTCGAGGTCGACACCGTGCAGAACATCATGCGCCACATCATGCGCATTGCCGGCGTGCAGTACCATGAAAACGAGAAGAGCGACGTTTCGCTGCGCGTCATCACCGACCACATCCGCAGCACGACGTTCATGATCGGCGACGGCGTGATGCCGTCCAACGAGGGACGCGGCTACGTGCTGCGCCGTCTGCTGCGGCGTGCGGCACGGCACGGCCGGCTTCTGGGCATCGACCGCCCGTTCCTTTCCGAGGTCTGCGCGACCGTCATCCATGAGAACGAGACGGCGTACCCGAACCTCAAGGAGAAGCAGGGCTTCATCGAAAACGTCATCCGCAACGAGGAGGAGAGCTTCGCCAAGACGATCGACTCCGGCCTGCAGCTTCTTTCACAGATGATCGAAAACGCCGGCGGCGGCATGCTGTCCGGCGCGGACGCGTTTATGTTGTCGGATACGTTCGGCTTCCCGATCGATCTGACGAAGGAGATCCTCGAAGAAAAGGGCATGACCGTGGACGAGGATGCGTTCACGTCGCTCGTCGCCGAGCAGCGTGCGCGTTCGCGCGCCGCACGCAAGGATGCGGGCGCGGAAGCGTGGAAAAACGCGGGCGTCGTCACGAAGGGTCTGCCGAAAACGGAATACGCCGGCGAATCGGCGTTTGAGGCGAGCGGCGAAGTGCTGACCATCATCATCGACGGCGAGCGCGTCGTATACGCCGAGAACGGCGCGGAAGCGACGCTCGTGCTTGACCGCACCGCGTTCTATGCCGAAAGCGGCGGCCAGGTCGGCGACGTCGGCACGATCACGGCGGGCGGCGCCGTATTCACGGTCACGAACTGCACCAAGACGAACGACGGCGTGTTCCTGCACGCCGGCAAGGTGACGGCGGGCGACGGCATTGCCGCGGGCGCTGCGGTCACGTCGGCGGTCGACGAAGCGCGCAAACGCGCGATCATGCGCAACCACACGGCGGCGCATCTGCTGCAGGCGGCGCTGCGTCGCGTGCTCGGAACGCACGTCGAGCAGGCCGGCCAGTACGTCAACGAAAAAGCGGTGCGCTTTGACTTCACGCATTTCTCCGCTGTAACCTCGGAAGAGCTTGCCGCGGTCGAAGCTGCGGTCAACGCAGAGATCCTCAAGGGCGAAGCCGTGACCAAAACGGAAATGCCCATCGACGACGCGAAGGCGCTCGGCGCGATGGCGCTGTTCGGCGAGAAATACGGCGACGTCGTGCGCGTGGTCTGCACCGGTGCGCTCGCGGATGCGGACAAGTTTTCGGTCGAGCTGTGCGGCGGTTCCCACGTGGACAACACGGCGTCCCTTGGCCTTTTCAAGATTGTGTCCGAATCGTCCGTGGCTGCCGGCGTGCGCCGCATCGAAGGCGTGACCGGACAGGGCGTCCTGGACTATCTGAACGACAATCTTTCGCTGATGCAGCGCACGGCTGCGGTCATGAAGCTCGGCAACCTCGGCGAGCTCGAGCGCAGAGCCGCGTCGCTGATGGGCGAGCTTAAACAAAAGGATAAAGAGATCGAGAAGCTCTCTGCCGAACTGTCCGCGCTCAAGGCGGGCAGCGCCTTCGGCGAGGCGCAGACGGTCGGCGCCGTGCGCCTGTTCACGGCGGTGCTGGACGGCACCGTGACGGCGGATGCGCTGCGCGGCATGTGCGACAGCGCCAAGGAGAAGGGCGACGACGTGGTCGTGCTGGTCGGCGGCGTCAACGAAAAGGGCACGGTCTCCCTGGCTGCGGCCTGCGGCAAGGACGCGGTCAAGGCCGGCGCGCATGCCGGTACGCTGGTGCGTGAGGCGGCGAAGATCGCCGGCGGCGCGGGCGGCGGCAAGCCGGACAGCGCCATGGCGGGCGCGAAGGAACCCGCGAAGCTGCCCGACGCGATCGCGGCAGCGGCGGATATTTTGAGCGGAATGTTGAAATAAGGAGGACAACGATCATGGATTGTCTGTTTTGTAAAATCGCGGCGGGGGAGATCCCGTCCAAAAAAGTGTACGAGGACGAGCAGGTCTACGCGTTCTATGACATCGAGCCGCAGGCGCCCGTCCACGTGCTGCTGATCCCGAAAACGCACATCGCGTCCGCGGCGGAGATCACCGCTGAAAACAGCGCGGTCGTGGCGCACATCTTTGAGGTCGCGGCGCAGATCGCGAAGGAGCTGGGTCTCGACGACGGCTTCCGCATCGTCTCCAATTGTGGCGACAGCGCCGGTCAGACGGTCAAGCATCTGCACTTTCATCTGATGGGCGGCAGAACGTTTACGTGGCCTGCCGGCTAATCTGATCTCCTGAAAGGACGTGCTGCTTCGTGCCGAGACCCCTGGCGGTGACGGGCGGCGTGCTGTTCTGCACGCTGTGGATTCTGG
Source organism: Oscillospiraceae bacterium (assembly GCA_902787275.1). Taxonomy (GTDB): domain Bacteria; phylum Bacillota; class Clostridia; order Oscillospirales; family Acutalibacteraceae; genus UBA1425. The sequence continues at coordinate 10,356 of CADAGA010000106.1, forward strand.
GACTTTTGCCCCGTGCGGCGCTGCTGCCGATGATCGGCTGCGCCGCCGTCCTGTGCGCCGTGGTTCTTTGCGTGCGCGCGCTGCGGCGCAAGGGCCTGCTTCTGCACGTGTGTGCCGTGATCCTCGCCGGATGCGTCCTGTTCTACGTTTACGATCGCTTCGTGTATCTGCCGGTCGCCGCGCTGGACGGAAAGACCGTCCGGGTCACGGCGTCTTTGGCGGATCTGCCGCAGCAGAACGGCGACGGATTCCGGACGACGCTGCGCACGGACAGCGTGGACGACGCGCCGATGCGCTGCCGGATCGCGCTCTTCACGGACGAAGCGCCGGCGCTGACCTGTCGGCAGACCGTCACGTTCCGCGCGCGTCTGTACGCAAGCAGCGAGCCCGGTTCCTCCGGCGTCTGGCTGCGTGCGTTTGAGATGGACGAGCCGGAATATGCCGGCAGAACGGACTTTTTCGGCAGCATGCTTTCCGTGCGGCAGTACGTGATCGAAACGCTGCTTCAGAGGATGCCCGGCGCGAACGGCGCAGTGCTCGCGGCGATGCTCACGGGCAACGAACGCGTCATCCCCGCCGACCTGTACGCGCGCATGCGCGACTGCGGCATCGTGCACATTTTCGCAGTCTCCGGACTGCATCTGTCCGTCTTTTCCATGCTGCTGTACCGCTTTCTGGAGCGGCGGCGTGCGCCGCGTCTGCTCGTGGTGCTGCCGTCTGCGGCGCTCACGTTCCTGCTGATGGCGGTCACCGGCTTTTCCTATTCCTGCGTGCGCGCCGGGATCATGCTGTTCATGATGCTGTTCGGACGCTGCTTCCTCTGGCGTTCCGACGCGTACAACGCGCTTGGCGCGTCGCTTCTGGTCATGGGGATCATCGATCCCTTCTGTGCCGGAAACGTCGGACTGCAGCTTTCCGTGCTCGGCACGCTCGGCGTGGTGCTGGCTTCGCCGATCGTCGAAAGGCGTGTTGAAGCGCTGCGCGTGCGCCCGCGTTTTCTTCGCAAACCCGTCGTGCTGATCGTGTCTGCACTGCTCGTCAGCACGTGTATCCATATTCTGACTCTGCCCGTCGTCGTGACGGCGTTCGGGCGCGTTTCGCTCGTTTCTCCTTTGGCGAACGCATGCCTGCTGTTTGCCGCCCAATGGGCGATGATCGCCGCGGCAGCCGCGTTGCTGCTGACCGCGATCCCTGCTTTTGCTGTCCTATCGAAACCGCTTTTGTTCGGCGCGGGACTGCTGGCGAAATACTGCGTCACGATCTCCGACGTCTTTGGCAGACTGCCGTTTGCCGCCGTGCGCGCCGACTATGCCGGACTGCGTTTCTGGATCGCCGGAACGCTGATCGTGGCGTCGGCAGCGATCCTGCTGCGCGGCTCCGCGATTCGCAAAGCCGCGATCTGTTCGGCAGTCAGTCTGAGCATTCTGGTGTCGGGTCTGGCGTTCCACGCGTGGAACCTGCGTGATCTCGCGCGGATCACCGTGCTGGACACGGGCAACGCCTCGGCCGTGCTGCTGCAAAGCCGCGGCAGGACCGCGCTCATCGGCTGCGGCAATAAACGCACGCCGTCCCTCGTGCGGCAATACGCGGACAGGATCGATCTGTTCGTCGTGCCGCGCGACAGGGAAACGGAGTGCGGCGCGGCTGCTGCGCTGGCGGGCGCTGTGCCCTGTGCCGAGATCTGGACGCCGCAGCGTACGCGCACGCTCGAGCCGTTGTTTTTTCATACCGATCCGATTGTCACGACCCGCGGGACACGGATCGTCGGCGACGCGGAGTTGACTTTTGACAGTGAAGCGCAGGCTGTTTTTCTGCGTATCTACGGCAGGACGGCACTGCTTGTATTTGCGCCGGGGTGCGATCTTCGGAAGATCCCGCGCGCGTGGCTGGACGCGGATGTTCTCGTCTCGCGCAGCGATATTCCGCCGGCTCTGGAGGCGGAGAACTACGCGGCTGTGCTCCTTGCGCGCGACGCGCGGCAGGGTGCGCTGCCTCAGAACGGCGCTCTGACCGCCGTGACCGCCGGAAACGGCGATATCTATCTCGATGTGCGCAAAGACGGCGCAATCGGTTTCGGAAGGGGAGACTCGGATGCCTGAGATCACAGAACGCGATCTGAAAGCGCAGCTCAAAGAGAAGCGCTTTTCCTCGCTGTATCTGATCTACGGCGACGAAGCCTATCTCAAGCAGTTTTATGCCGGACGCTTCCCGATGATGAGCGAGCGCACGTGTGTGCTGCTCAAGGATATCCCCGTGGATGCGCTCGCGCAGGCTGACCGCGACAAGCTCATGCAGATCCTCTCCGATATCCCGCCGACGTGTACGGTGGTGCTCTGGATGGACACGGTCGACGTCCAGCCGAAGAAAAACGCCAAGTGGCGCAGCTTTATCAAAGATATAACGCCTTATGCCGATCTGCTCGCGCTCGACAGACGCGGACGTTCCGATCTTGTCAAGCTCATCCGCGGCGGCGCCGAAAAGCGCGGCTGTTCGATCAGCGCGGACACGGCGGCATACCTCGTTTCGCTCACCGGCGACGATTTGACGAACCTGCTCAAGGAGCTCGAAAAGCTCTGTGCCTACAAGGGCGCGGGCGAGATCACGCCGCAGGACGTGGACGCGGTCGCGGTGCGCACGGTCGAGGCAGTCGTGTTCGATCTGTCCAAGGCGATGTTCGCGCGCGAGGGCGCAAGGGCGTTTTCGATCCTCGCGCTGCTGCTGCGGCAGAAAACGGAGCCGACCGCGATCCTCGGCGCGCTGATCGCGTGCTACGTGGACATTTACCGTGTAAAGGTATTTGCCTTGTCAGGCGGACGCCCAGAAGACGCTGCATCGGTGTTCAACTACAAGGGCAAGGAATTCCGTCTGCGCAACGCGGCGCGGGACGGCAGGCAGATGTCTGTGCAGGACGTGCGCCGCTGTCTGGACATCTTATACAACTGCGACAAAAACCTGAAAGGATCCGGAACGGACGCGCGTCTGCTTTTGGAGAAGTGCGTCACCGAGCTGATGCTCGTGCAGCATTCCGCAAGAACATAACATGATTCAGATCGAACCCGCGGTGATCGTGGAGGGCAAGTACGACAAGATCAAGCTGTCCTCGATGCTCGACACGCTGATCATCGCGACAGACGGGTTTTCCGTATTCAAGGATATCGAAAAGCAAAAGCTGATCCGCCGCATCGCGGAAAAGCGCGGCATCCTCATTCTGACCGACAGCGACGCCGCCGGATTCAAGATCCGCGCATTTATCGGCGGCAGTGTTCCGCCCGACAGGGTGCGGCACGCATATATCCCCGATATTCTCGGCAAGGAGAAGCGCAAGCGCGCGCCGTCCAAGGAGGGCAAGCTCGGCGTGGAGGGAATGACGACGCAGATCCTTTTGCAGGCGCTGGAAAAGGCGGGCGTGTTCTGCACGGACGTGCCGCAGCCGCAGCGCAGCATCACGCACGCCGATCTGTACGCGGACGGTTTCAGCGGAACGGCGGGCAGCCGCAGCCGCAGAGCCGCGCTGCTGCAGTATTTCGATCTGCCGGAGCGGCTGAACAAGGGTGCGCTTCTGAAGGTGCTCAACACGTTCGTGCGCTACGACGAATACCGCCGCGCAGCGGATGCATTACGGGAGGAGAACAGATGAATGAACGCTTTCGCATCGGCCACGGCTACGACGTGCACCGGCTCGTGCCGGACAGAAAGCTGATCCTCGGCGGCGTGGAGATCCCGTTTGAGCGCGGCCTTCTCGGCCATTCTGACGCGGACGTGCTGCTGCACGCGGTCGCGGATGCGCTGCTGGGTGCGGCGGCTCTGGGCGACATCGGCTGCCTGTTTCCCGATACGGACCCGCAGTACGCGGGCGCGGACAGTCTCGAGCTGCTGCGGCAGGTCGCGTCGAAGGTTCGCCAAGCGGGGTATTCGGTGTGCAACGTCGACGCGACGGTGCTCATGCAGCGTCCGAAGCTGCGTCCGTTCATCGGCGACATGCGCCGCAACATCGCGGACGCACTCGGAATACCCGTCAGTGCCGTCAGCGTCAAGGCGACGACCGAGGAGGGACTCGGCTTCACCGGCACGGGAGAAGGCGTCGCGGCGCACAGCGTATGCCTGATCT
>CADAGA010000107.1 GCA_902787275.1 Oscillospiraceae bacterium
GGGATTTGTCTATGCCAAATCCCGAAGTGATGTTTTGCTTCGCAAAGTGATGCGTGCTGTCGCACGTGATGTGTTTTCGCTTTGCGAAAACGTGATGTAATCCGGCGATGCCGGAATGATTCGGGGCCTGCGGCCGGCGATTATAATCGGGTACGGGCGAAGCCCGTCCGCAACGTTTTGTGTCAGCAAAACACATCACTTTCCGCAACGCGGAAAACATCGCTTCCCGAAGGGAAACATCACGCGCCACGAGTGCACATCACACGGGATTCGTCGAGCGTCAGCTCAACAAATTCCGCTTTTGGAGGGAAGGATATGAACGAGATTCAAAAACTGCAAACCATCCTCGACGAGAGCAGCCGCATCGTGATCTTCAGCGGTGCGGGCGTGTCCACGGAGAGCGGTATCCCCGACTTTCGCAGTGCGGACGGTCTGTATCAGAAGAAGGAAAAGCAGTTCGACTATCCGCCTGAGACGATGCTCAGCCACACGTTTTTCGTCCATCACACGGATATCTTCTTCGATTATTACCGCACGAAGATGATCTATCCGAACGCCAGGCCCAACGCCTCGCACACGGCGGCCGCCGCGCTTGAACGCGCGGGAAAGCTGTCGGCGGTCGTGACGCAGAACATCGACGGACTGTACCAGCAGGCCGGCGTCAAGCGGGTGCTGGAGCTGCACGGCACGACGCTACGCAACACGTGCACGCGCTGCGGCAAGCACAGCGGTCTCGACGCTGTTATGAACTGCGCGGGCGTGCCGAAGTGCAGCTGCGGAGGCATCTGGAAGCCGGACGTCGTGCTGTACGAGGAGTCGCTCGACGAGGACGTGATCGAGCAGTCGGTGAACGCCATCGCAAACGCGGACTGTCTGATCGTGGCAGGCACCAGCCTGACGGTCTATCCCGCGGCGGGCTTCGTGCGCTATTTCCGCGGCGACCACTTCGTCCTCATCAACCGCGACGCGACGCCGATGGACGGCATGGCAGAGCTGGTGCTGCGGCAGAACGTCGGCAAGGTGTTTTCCGAGCTGACGATCTGAGCGTATAAACCGCATGCATTTACGCACGATAGAGAAAAAGAAAAAACGGATTTGTCGAGAAACCTTGCAAAATCCGTTTTTGTGGAGTAGAATGTCAGAAAGAAAAAGTGTGAGGTCAAAAAGATGAACATGGACGCACTCAAGCCCAATGAAGGCAAAGAACTGAAAATCTCGACCAAATACGGCGACTTCCTGCGCTATCCGGTCAAGACGCACGTTGTCGTCAAGGACGACAGCATCCCCGACATCCTCGATCTGTACGTCAAGGATTACCTGCAGGAGGGCGACATGATCTTCATCAGCGAAAAGATCATCGCCATCAGTCAGGGACGCGCGTTCGACATCGACGATATCGAGGTGTCGAAGCTGGCGAATTTCCTGTGCAAGTTCGTTTACAAGTCGCCCTACGGCATCGGTCTCGGAAGTCCGTGGACGATGGAGCTTGCGATCCGCGACATCGGCGTGCCGAAGATCCTGTTCGCCGCATTGTGCTCCGCCGTGACGAAGCCGTTCGGCGTGCGCGGCGTGTTCTACAAGATCGTCGGCGACAAGGGTCGCGCCATTGACGGTCCGTGCGACTACACGCTGCCGCCCTACAACCACTACGCCAAGCTCGCGCCGAAGGACCCCGACAAGGTTGCCGCCGAGCTTGAAAAGCACATCGGCTGCAAGGTGGTCATCATGGACGCCAACGACATCGGCCGCGAGATCCTCGGCGTGTCCGATCCGTCCATCGACATCGAAATGTGCAAGGAGATCTTCCGCGACAATCCGCTCGGGCAGAAATCCCAGCAGACACCGATCGCCATTATACGCAAGGCATAAAGCGGAATTTGTCGGGGGGACGCTCGATGTAAAAGCCTTCCCTTGGGGGCGCGGGCGTCCGCTGGACGCCTCTGCCGCAGGCAGAAGCGCCGACCGAGCCGGCAGGCGAGACAGGTGGCCGAGCGAAGCGAGGTCGGATGAGGGGAAACATTTATGATCGATGCCAACCGTTGGTTGCATAACAAAACGACCTTTTCCCTCATCAGTCACGCTGGCGCGTGACAGCTTCCCCCGAGGGAAGCCTTTCGTTCGCATTTGTGCCGAATATCACCCCGCCAAATCCCGATTCGTCTTGCCCTCTCCGTCACCGCCTGACGGCGGTGCCACCTCTCCCGAGGGGAGAGGCAAGAACATGAAGCAGAAACGTTCCTGATGGCCTTGGCTCTCCCTCCCTGATGGCCTTGGCTCTCCCTCTGGGAGAGCTGTCAGCGAAGCTGACTGAGAGGGCGACAAATCCCGATTCTGCGCTTACAAAAAACAACGGCTCCGCACGATTGGCGGAGCCGCTTTGCATATGCGGTTTTAAAACGTGGAAAAGAATCCGGTCGCCTCTTCCTGCTGTTCCTCGAAGGCGTTCGGCGCCTCGCTGTTGACGTCCGGCTGCTCGGCCGGAGGCGCTTCGGTCGGCATTTCTCCGCCGCGGTCAAAGGGATTGAAGAAACGGTCGATCAGACGCGTGGTCGATTCCGCCGGCGTTTCCTCGTAAGCGCGCGTCGTCGTGTAGTATGAATACCCGGAACTGTTCGACGTGCGCGAGGAACCGGACAGGAAGTCGAACGGCGATTCGCGCACCTCGTCGTGGATCTCGACGTTGCTCATCCCGTACAGTGCCATCTGCACGCGGCGGGCGTCGAGCTGGTAGTCCACGATCCAGACGAACTCCTGCGCCCGACCGTAACCGGTCATCATATAGCTGTCCTTGCCGGTCAGAACCTCCGTTTCGTCCTCGCTGACGAGCAGCGGACAGGAGATCTGGGTAATGTCATAGCTCATCCAGTCCTGCAGCAGTGCCTGCGTGCCGTATGCCAGGATCTGGGAGCGGCGGTAGTTGGTCTGCACGTATGGCAGCACCAGATTCATCATGTTGTTCAGCTGTCCCACGGACGCAGTCTTTGCCTTTGCGATCAGCGCGGTCACCAGTTTGCGCTGGCGGCGCGTGCGGGACAGATCGCCGTCGGAGTCGCTGTGGCGGATGCGCGAATAGATCAGCGCCTGTTCGCCGTTGAGCTTGACGCCTTCGCCGTAAGGGAACTTCTTGTGCGAGGACGTGCGGCGGATATACCGCGCCTCATATTCCTCCACGTCCACCTCCACGCCGCCGATCGCGTCGATCAGCTTCGGGAATGTATCAAAATCGACGGTGATATAGTTGTCGATCTCGATTTTGTAGTTGTTCTCGATGGTCTGCACGAGCGTCGCCGCACCGCCCCAGTTGTAGGCGGAGTTGATCTTGTACCAGCGATCGTGTCCGTTGATGTTCATATACGTGTAGCTGTCGCGCATGAAGGACGTGAGCGTGATCGTCTTTTTCTTCTTGTTCAGCGAGACGAGGATCATTGCGTCCGTGCGTCCGTCGGAGCCCTCCTCGGTGTCCACGCCGCACAGAAGGCAGTTGATCACGTTTTTGCTGTGCAGCTTCTGGCCTCTGTTCTGCGCCCACTTCTGCAGCCAGTCCTTCAGCGACGAAGCGTCCGCAACGTCATGCATGGGCGTAAAGACGAGATCCTCCTCCTGCTCGACGTCGGTCTGGTCGGCATGGTCGAAGTTGAGTCCCGAATCGTAGTCGATCAGGTCGAGTTTCTGATCGACGATCATGATGAACGCGATGATGCCCGCGCACAAAAGCAGCAGGATCGCGACAAAAAACAGTTTTAAATTGCGCTTTTTGTTCTTGAGCCAAAAACGGGAGAAACGGCTTCGGTAGACTTCCTCCTCCGTATCCGCTTCATAATCGTTGGTGTACGGTTCGGCCGCCTGACGCGCATATTTGGAGACGGGAATATCTGCGCTGCTGCTTTCGCTCTCGCTTTCACCCGCGCTCCCGTCTGATTCTTCATTTTTAACGTAAAAAACGTTCCAATCTTTCTGCTCGCTGCTCATGTGCCGCCTCAATTCTTTGCCGGATATACGATATAGTATATCACAGTTGTTTCAATATAATATTCTAAATCAGAAATTATTGTAAATATAATGTAAATTTCGACAGGTTTCGTCCCCTGTCAGAGATTCCCTGCGGCAGAGCGTCGGTTTTTCTGCTCGGCAGGATACAATAAAGGAGTGAAACCATGACCGTCAAACGGGAAAAAGACCGACTCGTCGTGGATATCCACGGCATGCGCGTGAGCGACGCACAGTTCCGGCTGGAGTCGCTGATCGCCTCGTGCGGCAGCGACGTCCGCGCGATCTGCGTCATCCACGGCTGCAACAGCGGACAGGCGCTGCGCGACATGGTGCGCGCGCTTCAGGCGCCGCATCTTCGGAAAGTTTGCCCCGATTATTTCAACGACGGTCAGACCATCCTGTATCTGAGGAGCTGAGCCGATGAAACTCAAGCGTGTCGGCGAGATCGCGCTTTGCGCGGGACTCGTGGCGGTCATCACGGGCGGCGGCGTGTTCTATGCCCGCCGGGAAACGGCGTACCGCCAGAAAAAGATCGAGCCGATGGCGACCTACCGCCTGTCGGCATTCACGGAGGTCGACACGCGCAGCGAGCTGCGTCTGTGCGCGCACCGCGGTCTGTCGGCCACGACGCCGGAGAACACGCTTGAATCCGTCCGTGCCGCGGGTGAGGCGGGCTACGCTTTCGTGCAGCTCGACGTCGCCTGCACGAAGGACGGCAGGCAGGTGCTGCTGCATGACGAAACGGTCGACCGCATGACCGCCGGCAGAGGACGCATCGCCTCGTTTACCTGCGAACAGCTTGCTCGGCTTCCGCTCGACAACGGCGCAAACGTTGAAAAATACGACCGCGTGGAGATCCCGCTGCTCGAAGACGCGCTGGAAGTGTGCGCACAGTACGGCATGCAGCCGATCCTCTCGCTGCGGACAGTGCGCGGCGCGCCCGACGAAACGGTCCTCGGCAAGGCGTACATGGTCGTATCGACACAGAAGGACGTGCTCGAGCTGCTGAAAGGAACGGCGGCGAAGCTCTGCTACCGGACGGACGCGCTGACCGACCGCGATCTGCGGTACTGCGCGCAGCACGGATTTGCGGTCGCGTTCGACCCGATGCGCACGAGCGACGACGCTCTGCGTAAAGCGCAGGAGCTTGACCTGTGGGCGTGGCCGGTGAACACGCGCGACACGCTCGCGCGTCTGGCAAGGCGCGGCGTCCGGAACATGGTCACGGACTGCATTTTGCCGACCGGCAAAAAATAAATTATCCACCGACCTTTCCACACCCTGTTCGGTCAAAGACACAGGATGTGGCTCTTTTTTTCTGCGCCGCCACCACAGATTGCGGCAAAGAAAATCGCCACCCGTTGTCCACCGACTTATCCCGAAAAAAAAGAAAAAACGCGCAAAAAAAGCCCTTGACAAGCGACGTTTTTTTCTGTATAATATGCCCCTGTAAAGATAAAAGACTTTACAGGGGCTCAAGGAGATGAAACTGGTGGCAAAGGACCTGGAGATCGTCACGCTGCTCGACTTTTACGGCGAGATGCTCACGCAGAAGCAGCACGATTTTTTGGAATACTACTACAACGACGACCTTTCTCTTTCCGAGATCGCGGCCAACGAGGGGATCACCCGTCAGGGCGTGCGCGATGCGATCAAGCGTGCGGAAAAGCAGCTGTTCGACATGGAGGAAAAGCTGGGTCTGGTTCGTCGTTTTGCGGAGACGAAAAAGGGTCTGACCGAAATCACGGAATACGCCGAACTGATCAACGCCTATAACCTGCGCCACTCCCTGTCCCGCGAGATCAACGAATACACCGTAAAGATCAAAGCCATCGCGCAGGATCTCCGCGATCAGTAAAGGATGTGAAGTTGTTTTGGCCTTTGAAGGTCTTTCCGACAAACTTGAAAATGCGTTCAAACTCCTGAAAAGCAAGGGGAGTCTGACCGAGGCAGACGTGCGTGCCGCCATGCGCGAGGTGCGTCTGGCGCTGCTGGAAGCGGACGTCAACTTTAAAGTTGCCAAGGATTTCACCAACAAGGTGACCGAGCGCGCGATCGGCGCGCAGGTCATGGAAAGCCTGACGCCGGCGCAGATGGTCATCAAGATCGTCAACGAAGAGCTGATCGAGCTGATGGGCGGCACCCGCACACGGCTCAATACGGCGCCGCATCCGCCCACCGTCGTGATGATGTGCGGTCTGCAGGGCGCCGGTAAAACCACGCACTGCGCCAAGCTCGCGCTGATGCTGCGCAAACAGGGCAGCCACCCGCTGCTGGCAGCGTGTGACGTGTACCGTCCCGCCGCCATCAAGCAGCTGCAGGTCGTCGGCGAACAGGCCGGCGTGCCCGTGTTTGAGATGGGACAGAGCGATCCGGTGATGATCGCCCGCGAAGCCATCAAATACGCCAAGGATCACGGCAACGATTACGTATTCCTCGATACGGCAGGCCGTCTGCACGTAGACGAGGCGCTCATGGACGAGCTGAAAAACATCAAAGCGGAGGTCCATCCGCACGAGATCATGCTCGTCGTCGACGCAATGCTCGGTCAGGACGCGGTCAACGTGGCTACGGCGTTCAACGACGCGCTGGGCATCGACGGTCTGATGCTGACGAAGCTCGACGGCGATACCAGAGGCGGCGCGGCGCTGTCGGCGCGTGCCGTGACCGGCAAGCCCATCAAATTCATCGGCGTGGGCGAAAAATTAGAGGATCTCGACGTTTTCCACCCCGACCGCATGGCAAGCCGCATTCTCGGCATGGGCGATATGCTCTCGCTGATCGAAAAGGCGGAGCAGAAGCTCGACGAGAAAAAGGCAGTGGAGCTTGAGGCAAAGCTGCGCCGCAACAAGTTCGATCTCAACGATCTGCTCGACCAGATCGACCAGATCAACCGGCTCGGCTCGATCAAGGACCTGCTGGGCATGATCCCCGGCATCGGCAGCAAGATCCGCGACGTGGACGTGGATGAGCGGCAGTTCGACCGCATCAAGGCGATCATTTATTCCATGACGCCGGCGGAGCGCGCCAACCCCGACATCATCAATCCCTCCCGCAAGCGCCGCATCGCGGCCGGCTGCGGCAAGGACGTCGAGGACGTCAACCGCCTTCTGGCGCAGTACCGCCAGATGCGCAAGATGTTCAAGCAGATGAACGGCAAAACGTCCAAAAAGCAGATGCGCCGTATGAACATGATGCAGAATCTGCAGAACATGAACGGCTTTAAATTTTGACGTTTATAATTTTTAATTATAAATAATAAACAATATTTTTTCTGGAGGCAATGAACCATGGCAGTGAAAATCAGACTGCGCCGTATGGGCGCGAAGAAAGCACCGTTTTATCGTGTCGTCGTAGCGGACTCCCGCTATCCCCGCGACGGCAGATTCATCGAGGAGATCGGCACCTACAATCCCCTCGTTGAGCCGGCCGAAGTGAAGATCGACGCCGAGAAGGCCCAGCAGTGGATCAAGAACGGCGCGCAGCCGACCGATACGGTCAAGGCGCTGTTCAAGAGAAACGGCATCCTGTAAGCAGAGGCAGAACGATGGAAGAATTACTGGTTCTGATCGCACAGGGTCTTGTGGAAGATCCGGGCGCGGTGCAGGTCACGGCGGACGAGCCTGACGAAGAAGGCGTCATCGTCTACCATCTGCACGTGGCGGAGGGCGACATGGGTCGCGTGATCGGCAAGCAGGGCCGGATCGCTAAGGCGATCCGCACCGTGATGCGCGCCGCTTCCGTCAAGCGCGGACAGAAGATCTCTGTCGAAATTGATTAAGCGGTTTCTGGAAATCGGACAGATCGTCGGCACTCACGGCGTCCGCGGCGAAGTTCGCGTCGATCCGTGGTGCGATTCCCCCTCGTTCATCAAGGGGTTCAAGCGGCTGTATCTGGATGCAAACGGAACAAACGAGGTGGAAGTGCGCGCGTGCCGTCCTCACGGTAACGTCGCACTTCTTTCCCTGTCCGGCGTGGACACGGAGCAGGCGGCTGCCATGCGCGGCAAGGTGCTGTACATGCGGCGCAGCGACGCGCGTCTGCCGAAAGGGCACTTCTTCATTTCCGAGCTGATCGGCTGCGACGTTTTTGACGCCGACGATCCCTCCCTGCGCTACGGTACGCTGTCCGACGTGAGCAAAACCGGCGCAAACGACGTCTGGCACGTGACAAACGATGCCGGACAGGAATTTCTTGTCCCTGCGATCCCCCCGGTGGTGATCGACACGGACGTGGAACAGAACGTGGTGCGCATCCGCCCGCTGAAAGGAATCTTTGACGATGCGGATTGATATTCTGACGCTCTTTCCCGAGATGTGCGAGGCGGTGCTCTCCGAGAGCATCCTCAAGCGTGCGCGCGGCGCGGGACTCATCGATATCCGCTGCCGCGACATCCGCCCCTATACGCTCGACAAGCACCACCGCGTGGACGATTCGCCCTACGGCGGAGGTTACGGTCTCGTGATGCAGGCGCAGCCCGTCTACGACTGCTTTGAGGCGCTGTGCGCCGAAACGGGCGACCGCCCGCATCTGGTGTATCTCTCGCCTGCCGGACAAACGCTTACACAGAGCAAAGCGCGGGAGCTGGCTGCTTTGCCGCATCTCGCTCTGCTGTGCGGGCATTACGAGGGCATGGACGAGCGTGTGATCGAGGAGATCGTCGACGAGGAGATCTCCATCGGCGACTACGTCCTCACGGGCGGCGAGCTGCCCGCGCTGGTGCTCGCTGACTGCATCACGCGCATGCAGCCGGGCGTCCTCGCGGCGGACGAAGCCTTCGAGAAAGAGAGCCACTACGCGTCGCTGCTCGAATATCCGCAGTATACC
>CADAGA010000108.1 GCA_902787275.1 Oscillospiraceae bacterium
AAACGACGAGCGCGGCCGCATTGACCGCATTGATCCAACCGAAGCACATAAACGAACCTTCTTTCTGTATGGAATCAATTCTAAAGCAATTATACCGTTTCTCATGCTCATTGTCAACAAAAACCGAGGCATTATCGTTTGCGTTTTTATTCAAAACGTTCTTTCGTGATCCCAACTGAAAGCAAGTTTTGCGTAAAAAGCACAATAATAAAAGCGAAAATCCCGCCACTTTCGTGACAGGATTTTCGTATGGCGGAGAAGGAGAGACTCGAACTCTCGCGCCGGTTACCCGACCTACGCCCTTAGCAGGGGCGCCTCGTCACCAACTTGAGTACTTCTCCATGGTAACATAAACATATATAAACTTTTCGGAATCGGCTGGCGGAGAGAGTGGGATTCGAACCCACGGTACCCGCAAAGGTACGACGGTTTTCAAGACCGTTCCGTTATGACCACTTCGGTATCTCTCCGAATGGATGGTAAACAGAGTTTAGCACAAGAATCCGGAAATGTCAAGCGGTTTTTTAAAAACAATCTTCGAATTAAAAAAGGATCAGCGAATGACCTCGATGCGGTCGTCGAAGCGCGGCTTTCGCGGCGGCTGCTCGTCGGGATAGCCGACACAGATCCCGATCTGGTAGCGAAAATGACGCGGGATATGCAGCTGTTCGTTCCACTTTTTTTTTTCTTCGTCATTGAACAGCGCGCCGGCGCTGCCGACGATGCATGTCCCGAGTCCCATTCCCTCGGCCGCGATGCAGATATTCTCCGCCATGATCCCCGCGTCCATCGCGCTGTCGTTTTCCGCATAGATCAAGACGAACGTCGGCGCATTGTGATAGAAGGGATTGGTATCGGCGCGCGTGTAGGCAGGCGTGTCCCAGCCAACCAGGTTTTTGAAATCAAGGTGCATCCCGTGCAGCATTTCGGCGTTCTGCACGAACCGCACGTGACACGGCTGCATATTGCGTCCGCTCGGCGCGCGCTTCGCCGCCTCTTTGAGCGTTTCGAGCATCTCGTCGGTGATCTGCTCGCGCTTGTAGTCCCGAATCGTCTGACGCGCAATGATCGCGTCTGTCACCGCATTGTGGATCATATTCGCTTTCCTTTCTCAATCCGTGAGCATGCGCGCCGCTTCACGCAGCGCCTCGCTCACTGTGGGATGCGCAAAACACATTTTTGCGGCGTCCCGCGCGTTGATTCTTTCCTGCACCAGCACGACGCCCGCCGCGATCCATTCCGCAGCCGCACCTCCGCACCCGTGTACACCGAGAATCGTGCCGTCCGCATCCGCAACGAGCTTGCAGACGCCCGTGCCGTCTGCGCCAGCGGCAAGATACCCGCCGACGGATTTGAGCGCAACGACTGCCGTTTTGACGACAAAGCCGTCCGCGCGCGCCGTTTCTTCCGTCCTGCCGACCCATGCGGTCTGCGGATCGGTGAACAGCACGTGCGGAATGCAGCTATAATCCACCGTGTCCGTCTCGCCGCAAAAATTCCGCACGGCACATTCCGCCTCGCGTATGGCGGCATGCGCGGTGCAGTTCTCCCCTGTCACGTCGCCCGCGGCATACAGACCGCGCACGGGCGTTTCCATGCGCGCGTTCGTCCGCACTTCGGAAAGGCCCACGGTTTCAAGCCCGAGACCCTGCGTGACCATCTTGCGTCCGGTCGCATAGACGACCGTCCCCGTTTCCGGCGGCACGCTCACACCGAACCGAACGGAGATCCCTTTGCGCTTCAAGGAACGCAGAAGCGACGCGGAGACTTCCGGCTCCGCCTGCGGCAGCAGCCGGTCTCCGGCTTCGAGCACGGTCACGTTCCTGCCCGCGCGGCGCAGATACGACGCCGTCTCGAGCCCAGCAGCACCGCCACCGAGGATGACCGCGTCGTCCGGCAGCTCGGACGCCGTAAAAATATCCTCCGGTGAAAGTCCCCCGCTGCGCGGTACGGAACCCGACGCAAGCAGCACGCCGCGCGCGTACAGCGTCCGCTCGCCGCAGCGAACGGCAAATACGTCCGTTCTGCCGCACAGCGTTCCTTTTTCCCGAAAGATTTCAACGCCGGTCAGACGCATCCGCAGTCCTGCCTCAAGCGTTTCGATCACGCTTTTGCGGCGCGCGTCGAGCGACGCCGGATTGGGATCATAGCTTTGAAGGCAAACCTTTGCGGGAATGCACCCCGTGTGCAGGCACACGCCGCCGACCGGGTTCGGGTCGAGCAGCGCCGTACGCAGCCCTTTCTTTACGCTGAGCTGCGCCGCCGCCGTACCGGCAGCGCCCGCGCCGAGGATGATGAGATCGTACGTCATATGGCCGTCGCTGTCTGCAAAAGATACTGCTCCGCTTCGGCGCACCACAGGCCGTTGCTGCGCGCGCAGATCGCGTGCAGTTCGCGGAACATCGGATCGGTCCTGCCCTTCTCCTCAAAGTCTGCGATCGCAGTCAGCGGGAGGGAGATACCGGTATAGATCAGCTTTTTGCCGCCCGGGATCTGCGGCAGGCGTTTGGTCGTCTCGATCACACAGTCGAGACCGCCGATGTGCGTTACGAGCGCAGCCGGATGCAGCGAACCGTCGCTGATAAGCTCGAGCGCCTTGCGCATATCGTCCGCGTTGCCGCCGGACGTGCCGACGACGTGCGTGCCGGCATAATGCACGTTGAAAAAGTTGAACGGTGCGGAAAAACCCGGATCGGTGGGACCCGCGAAGAAGTTGATGCACCCGTCGTTTGCCAGGATCTTGTCGGCCGTCTCGACCAGCGAGGTGTTCGGCGCGAGAACGAACACGTCGTCGAACCCTTCGGGCGCGATGCGGCGCATCAGCTCGGCGGAGTCGATGTTCCACGTGTTCTCATACCGCAGCGTCACGCCGTTCTTTGCGGCTTCTTCGACTGTCAGAATGGAGGCTGCACGCTGCAGACGCGCACTGTTGATATCCGTAACGACCAGCAGTCCCGGCTTTACCGGCCCGTGAACGGCGTAATCGATCGCAGCAAGCCCCATCGGTCCCGCGCCCGCAAGAATCGCCATATTTCCGCCTTTGCGCACGCCCATATCATGGACGTACGTGCCGCGCTTGGTGTGGTACGACGCGTGGAACGCGCCAACGACGCACGAATACGGCTCGGTCAGAGAGCCTTTAAACATCGCGTCGCCCGTATACGGCAGCAAGCAGTCCATCAGCATCACTTCGTTTGGGATGATGACGACCGTAGCGTCGCCGCCGATATATGCGTACGAATAGCCGGGCGCGTCGAGCGAGCCCTTGTAATTGAGCGCCGGCTGGATGACGAACTTTTCGCCGACCTTGTAGCGGTCCGCCCATTTCGCGCCCACCTGCAGTAGTTCGCCGCAGAACTCATGACCGATGATGACGGGATTCTCCGCCACGTTGTCCGGCACACGTTTGTGCGTTTCGCCCTGCTTTGTCGCCTTGTAAGAGGACATACAGATACTGTCGGAGATCACGCGCGCCAATATCTCGTCGTCCCGAATGGGCGGAAGATCAAACTGCTCCAGGCGCAGATCGTTTTTACCGTACAGCCGTACTGCCTTGGTATTCATAGAACACTCCTTTAAAAATCAATGAACTGCCGCATCAGTCCCGTGCCGTTTTCCACAAACACGCCTGTTTTCGCCGTCTCCTCGTTGAGCGTATCAACGCCCGGCTGCGGGTTGCTGCTTGAGAACATCAGATACGGCACCGGATCGCTCGCATGCGTCATAGTGACGATCGGCGTGGGATGGTCGGGCAGCAGAAGAACCTTATAATCACCCTGTTTTTCAAGATAATCGAGAAGGATCGGCAGCACGATGGAGTCGATCAGCTCGATGGAACGCACCTTGTTTTCCGGCTCGTTGCGGTGGCCGCACTCGTCCGGCGCCTCAAAGTGCAGATAGACGAGATCCTGACCGCTCTTCCATTCGGCGACCGCCGTCTCGGCTTTGCCCTTGAAGTTGGTGTCGATATAGCCCGTCGCACCCGGTACCTTCGGCGTGTGCATACCGGCAAGGAAGCCGATGCCGCCCAGAAGATCGACCGCCGAAATGATCGTACCCTTGAGGCCGTACAGTTCCTCGAACGACGGCAGCGCCGTGCACGTGCCCTCGCCCCAGAACCAGATCGCATTCGCCGGACGCTTGCCCGCCGCAATACGCGCCTTGTTGACCGGATGGTCGCGCAGCAGATCGCAGCTTTCGCGCATCATCGCGATCAACGGCGCGGCGTTCTCGGAATCGGACAGATATTCGCCGATCACGCGGCCGGAAATGTCGTGCGGCGGCGTCATTTTACCAAGATCCATCGTGCCGTGATGCACCATCAGGCAGTGGCGATAGCTTACGCCCGCATAGAAATCATATTTTTCGTTTGCGAAGTGCTCGCGAACGGCTGCGATGATCTCGTGCGCCTCCTCGGTGCTGATGTCGCCGGCGGAGTAGTCCACCATCGTTTTGTCCTCGTAGTTCGGCGCATCGCTGAGCGTCACGAGATTGCAGCGCAGCGCCACGTCGTCCGCTGCCATCTGCACGCCGAGGTTTGCCGCCTCAAGCGGAGAGCGTCCCTTGTGGTATTTCTTCGGATCGAAGCCGAGAACGCTCATGTTCGCCACGTCGCTGCCGGGCTTGAGCCCCTCGGCGACCGTCCGCACCAGGCCGAACTGCGCCTTCTGTGCAAGCGCGTCGATGTGCGGCTTGTTTGCAACCATCATCGGCGTTTTGCCGCCGAGCGCCGGCACGGGATAATCTGCCATGCCGTCGCATAGTACTACTGCGTATTTCATAATGTGTTCCTTTCTATTCCGTCACAGGGAGGAGATCGTCTCCTACCTGCCGCATAAACTGAGGATACTGTGCGTTCGTCTGCACGGTCGGCTGCGTCTTCTGTCTGAACAGCCAGAGAATGAAAGCCTCGTTCTCATACGGGAAGTTAAAGTGCATCAGATCGCGGATGAACCACGTCTGCTCCGGGAACGCGCACGTCGAAGCGTCCACGAGATTGTCCGCGGAAATGTGATCGTGGCCGTCCTCGACCGACTGTACGTGCGACTGCGGCAGCGTTTCGCCGAACGGCGCGCAGATTGCGCCGATGCTCGAATCCGCAGTCGCGATCAGAATATCCGACTGCATCGTATGTTCATAGCTCAGCGGCATGCTCGAAATGCCGTATCCGCTGACGATGGACATTTTCATACCGTTAGCCTGTGCGACGCGCAGCAGATCGACAAGCCGCGTCTGCACGCCGTAGTGATAGCGGTCGAGCTTGCGGATCAGCTCGGTATACTGCTTGTCCGAGCCGAACGAGAATGCTTTTGCACGCTCATAGTATCTGTCGGAAACGAACGACCAGATGCCGGGCATCGTCACGAACGTCGGGCGCAGGAACTTGCGGAAAACGCGCACGAACTGGAAGTCCAGCGCAGGCTGCAGCCGCCGCAGAAGCAGATGGATCAGACGGAGCTTGCCGCTCACGTCTACCGCCTTTTTCACCCGGGCGTCCGTCAGCATCGGCAGAGATTGGAGGAACATCGTCACTTCGTCCCCCTTGTCTCCGATGTCCGCTTCGCCGCTGAGGAGCGATCCCATGATCGACACGCCTTCAAACGCCGGTGCGAGGAATACGACCGAATCGACCCCGTCGCTGCCGTACTGCGCGAGGTAAGACGCGAAGATCACACTGCCCATGCTGTGGCAAACGAAGGAGATCTTGCTGTGTCCGGTCACGCGCTCAACGTGACGCACAAAATTGCGCAGCTGCTGCGCAGTCTCCATCGGATCGACGCGCCAGTCATACGGGAAATCGTACGTCCGCAGCGAATCGGATTTGTGGTAATCTGCCGAAGGATATCCCATCTCCAGCACGTTCGACGCAACGATCGGTACGCCCGTGTCGTCGCACGGCACTTTTTCAAACAGCTTCTCCGCCGCCTGCATCGCAAGATCGGCAAACCCGCGATAGAAGCCACCGAGCAAAAAGAGCGCTGCAAATACGATCTTCGCCATCACCGGCTCAAAGTCAGCCTTTTCCGGCGGATAGATCTTTTCGTTCGTCTGCGACGCATAAAGCGGTGCGCCGAACCCACGCACATAGATGATCGGGCTCTTGTCGCAGTTGCACGTATTTGCAGCGAACGCCGTTCCCGACAGGGAGAAAACGAGGCAGAACGCCAGCAGGATGCTCACTACTCTTTTCATTGTTTGTACTCCTTCTCTTTATGTTTTTGCGATAGATGAATACATAGTTTTGCCAGCAGATAAAAGCACAGTCCGCCGATGACACAGCCGAGCGCGTCCACGCCCACGTCAAACAGGCGGCACGCGCGTTCCGGAACGAACGCCTGATGCACCTCGTCGCTGACGGCGTACAGACGTATCGGAAGCGGCGCGTCCGATGCCTTCAGCAGATGAAGCAGCGGGGCCGGCACCGCGTCGCCGAGCGCGCGCAGATCCGCCTCGACGCCCGCGACGATGAACGCCGCGCAGGCGGGGAGCGTGATATTCAGCCGCCCGGTGGAAGCCCACAGCCACGCCGTGCCCGCGACGA
>CADAGA010000109.1 GCA_902787275.1 Oscillospiraceae bacterium
CTGTTGGCCGCAGAATAAGCATCGGAAAGGCACGCTGCAAAAACGGCAGCGTGTCTTTTTGGTTTTCTTAAAAAAATCCGTTCGCGTATTTACAAACAATCGGGAATATGGTAGAATAACAAAGTATATCGAAAACAATTCTGACGAACGGAGTGACGCGATCCATGACGCGAAAACTGTTCCGGCTGCTCGGCTGGACGAACGCGCAGCAGCAGCGCTTCGGCCACATGCTCGACGTGCTGCGCGCGGTCTTTTCGGGAAAGCTGCCGGCAAAGCGCGCGCTTTCGCTGTTGCTCGCCGCGGCGGAGCTGTTCTGCGGCGCCGTGTTCAAAGCGCCCGTGCATCCGTACGGCGAGACGCTCGACCTGTCGGGATATGAGCTGATCCTCAACGAGGAATTCGACGGCGACGCGCTCGACAGGGACGTGTGGTACTTCCGCAGTCTCGGCGGCGGCAACGCCGGCTGCGGCTACAACGCCGAAAGCCAGGCGCGCGTCGGGGACGGCAAGCTGATCCTCACCGGAGAATACCTCGACGAGCAGCGCGGTGCATACGGCGCCGGCTGGTACTCCGCGGCGCTCGCGCTGAAGGAATGGTACTGCAAGGGCTATTTCGAGATCCGCTGCATCTGCAACAGCGACAAGGGCTTCTGGAGCGCATTCTGGCTGCAGTCCTCGCACTCCTACGACAGCGAATCCCGCGGAGGCGTCGGCGGCGCGGAGATCGATATTCTGGAGGCGACGGACTTTCACAAGATCCTCCCGTCGTATCACAACAACGTCACGCAGACCGTCTACTGCAACGGTTCCGACGCGGACGACGAAAAGATCGACAAGTGCCAGTTCAACGTCGTCGGCAAGGATATCTATCGGCAGTACAACACCTACGGCGTGCTGTGGACGGACGACGAATACGTTTTCTACGTCAACGGCGTGGAATCCGCCCGCACCTCGTTCGGACTCGGCGTGTCCGAGGTGCCCGAAAACCTGATCGTCTCTCTGGAGATCCCGCAGGAGCTGCCGGAGAAGATTGCAAACGACCCCGCGTACAAGACGGAAATGATCGTCGATTACGTGCGCGTTTATCAACCGGAAAGGCAGGAAACAAAATGAGTAAACTGAAAAAAATTCTGATCGCCGTCGGCGCCGTCGTGGTTGTCGCGGCCGTAGTCGTCGGCATTCTTTTCGCGGTGTTCCATGCAAAGAAAGCGCCCGTCGCCGCCGTGGACCCCGCCGCGGCGCAGTCCGTCTACGTGGTCGGACAGCCGCCCTATGCGGACAGCTACGTGTTCGACACCGCGCTCGGCATGAACAGCTACTGGAGCGAAAACCGCTCCGGCGACAACGGCATTGAGCTCGTGCTGCAGCAGAGCAAGGACGGCAAGCTCGTCATGCTGTCCGAGGCGCTGCCCGCAAAGAGCAACGCAGATGATCTGTACGGCGCGGACGTGCAGGTCGGCGACCTGACGCTTGAGGAGCTTCTGCAGATCAACCTCTGCTACGACTTCGTCGACGCGGACGGTTTCCAATCCTACGTGGGCGTGACTGGTGAACAGCTCGCGCACGTGCGCGTGGTCCCACTCGACGAAATGCTCGAATTCTTCGGCCATCCCGGCCGCATAGTGCACATGTACGTGCGGTTTTACGACGAAACGGCGATCGCCGATCTCGGCGAGGCGCTGAAAACGGTTTATGACGCCGCGGCGGCGAAGCTGATCGACGACCGCATCGTGTTCCTGCCGCAGAGCGACGAAGCCGCAAAGGCGGCGGACACGGCCTGTCCCGATCTTGCGCGCGCGGCGACGACCGCCGAGGCTAAGGCGCTGTACCGCGACAGCAAGCACAGCAAGCCGCAGCAGTCGCTCCCCTATACCGTGGTCTATGAGGAGATCAACGGCCTGTTCGGCAGCGAAGCGTTCCTGCGCTATGCCCGTGAACAGGGCATCGACGTCGTGCTTTCGGGCGTTGAGGCGGACGACGTGCTGCGCTGCCGCAACAGCGGCGTGACGGCGATCGCGTCGAGCGACCCGCAGCCGATCATTGAGATCCTGAAGAACGCAACGAAGGAAGAACGGGAATCGAGGAAAGCAGCCGATTCGTCTGCACAGCAGTGACGGTTTCGCCGTCGCGGAACACCGCGTAGTAAAACCGCTTTGTTTGCGCGGTCTGCACCGTCGGCTCCGGCGACGCGCACAGCGCACTGACGCTTTGCGGCACGCGCTCCGAAAACGGCTGCGCCAGCACGGCGAAGGCGGTTTCACAGACCCGTGCCGTTTCCGGCGATCCTTCTCCGGTCACGACCGCCGTATGGATCGCGCCGTCCTCGGTCAGCCGCAGGCGCACGAGCGCACGGCCGGCAAAGAGCAGCACTTCGTCCTCCGACCGCAGACAGGCGTCGGACTCCTCTATCGGCTGCGATGCGACGCGGTTGTACCCCTCGCAGAACAGCACGGGGTCCGTCAGCGTTTCGCGCTCGCAGGCGCAAAGGCACAGCGTCAGCACCAGCAGAAGCGGCAGAATCCTTTTGCGCATCCTCTCTCCCCTTTCACGATGATAAACTTATGACAGGTGGTACGATTTTATGAAAGACCTGACCGCATTTCTCGATCTGTTCATGGAAAAAACCGGCTATCCCGAGGATTCCCGCGAGACGTTCCGGGATCTGAACCGCAGGCTCCTCGCGTCCGAGGACACGAAGGCGTGGTTCGACCGCGTCGTCGCGCAGTATGAGAGCGACGATCCCGCGCCGTTCTTCCCCGATCTGGACGCGCTGGGCGATTCGATCGGCGTGCACAAATACTCGATCGAGCTGTTCTTCTTTATGTATCAGGCGTGGTTCCTGCGCGAGCGGTACGCCGAGCGCAAGCTGCCTGAAACGATCTTCTGGGACAGCATGACCGACCTGCGCGCAAAGCTGGTCGAATGCCGCAGCGTCTACGGCGTCAACGGCTCGTTCGTCGCGTCGTGGTTCCACGGCTTTTTCGAGATGACGCGCTTCGCGCTCGGCCGGCTGCAGTTTGAGATCACCGATTACTCGCGCGACGAGCCGTACGTCTGCTGCGGCAAGTCCGTCAAAAAGGGCGACAAGCTGATCGGCATGCACATCCCCTCCCTCGGCCCGCTGTCGACGGAGGTGCTGCTCGACGCGTTCCGGCGCGCGCACGACTTCCCACTGTTTTCCGAGGTGCGCGTTCCCGGCACGGACTGGACGCCGTTCTGCTGCGGATCGTATCTGCTGTATCCCCCGCACTACGATTTCCTGCCGCCGCAGTCGGGCATCCTGAAATTCATGGACTGCTTCGATATCGTGGAGTACGACGACAGCGAGACCTTCAACGACAAGTGGCGCATCTTTGCCAATTACAAGGACGCCGAGCCGCAGGATCTGCCGCGCGACACGTCGCTGCGGCGCGCGTTTGCCGACCGTCTGCTTGCGGGCGGCAAAACGGGACACGGCTGGGGGATCTTCTTCTTTGACGGCGAAAAGATTCTGAAAAACGGAGCGAACCGATGAATCGACTGATCGAACGGACGACGCCGCATCTCGCGGACCGTTTCGTCCTGGAAACCATCGAAAAGCAAAACGGCCGCGATCTGTACGAGATCGAGGCCGAAAACGATAAGATCGTCCTGCGCGCAAGCAGCGATTCCGCGCTTGCGGCGGGATACTACCGGTATCTGCGCGAGTGCTGCGGGATGGATCTGTCCCCGTGCGGCAACACGGAGGTCTACGCTTCGGGCGAGCCGCGCGTGCCGGAAAAGAAGATCGTGCAGGTCCTGCGATACGATCTGCGTCTGGCGATGGACTACGACGTTTACGCCCACGACGCGTACGCGTGGGACTGGACGCGCTGGGAGCGGGAGCTGGATTTCCTTGCGATGCAGGGCGTCAACGCGGCGTACATGCCCGTCGGTCAGGAGGCCGTCTGGTACTATGCCGCGCTCGATCTGGAGATCAAGCGCGAGGACGCGATGGTGTTTCTCGCCAATCCCTGCTACTATCCGCTGCAGCTCGCGGGAAAGCTCGACTCCTTCTTCTCGATGACGGACACCAACTTCCTCAAGGCGCAGATTTCGCTCGGGCAGCAGATCATCACGCGCATGCGCGAGGTCGGGATCGAGCCGATCCTGCCTGCGTTCAGCGGTCACGTCCCGAAGTACCTCAAGGGCTATTTCCCGCAGGCGGCGCTGTATTTCGTCACGTCCTGCGACGGCTTCCCGTTCACGTACCGCGTCTATCCGGACGACCCGCTGTTCGGGAAAGTCGCCGGCGCGCTGCAGAAACGGCAGACGGACTACTTCGGCACGGCGAAATACTACATGGCGGACCCGTTCCTCGACGTGCATCCGCGCGTCAAGGACGTCGGTCTCGTTTCCGAAGCCGGAAGCGCGATCATGGCCGCGATCCGCAGCGCGTCACCGGACGGCGTCTGGGTGCAGCACGCGTGCGAATACACGCCCAAGCTCACGCGCGGCGTCCCGCGGGACGGCGTGCTGATCCTCGATACTGACGGCTCGCGCCGTGAGTTTTGCGAGGATCTGCCGTATATCGCCGGCATGCGCGTAAGCGAAGGCGCGCACACGGTGCTGAGCGGTAACGCCGGAGCCGTTCTCAAGGCATCTTTTCCCGAGGACGCGGCCGGCGTCGGCGTGTTCTCGGACTATACGCTTGCCAATCCCCTCTATGCCGCGTGCGCGTACCGCCGTCTGACCGAGGACGCACCCGCAGACGCGAAAGAGACGTTCGTGCGCGAAGCGCTGCGGCGCTGGGGCAGCGACGAAAAGTGCCTGCGCGAAGCGGCGCAGCTGCTGTACGAAACGTGCTACGGCGACGACTCTCCCGCCGTGCCGTGCGGTTCGATCGTCGCGTCGCGTCCGTCGACGGAGCTGCGGCACACCGCGCCGGGCGACACGCTCCGGCTGCACTACGACAACCGCGACCTTTGCCGGGCGCTCGAAAAGATGCTCGCGAGCGAGGGCGACTACACGGACGGCTACGCGTTCGACGTGTGCGACGTGACCAGACAGGTGCTCTCGAACTACGCGCGCAGGCTCTACGTCGGCGTGATGGAAGGCTATCACAGACGCGACGGCCGCCTGTTCGAGACGGCGACGAACGCCTTCCTGCGCGTGCTGTCCGACATGGACCGGCTGCTGTCCGCGCGACCGGAATTCAGCCTGCACCGTCACGTGTATACCGCCGGCAACCGCGCCGAGGGCAAGAACGACCAGCAGAATTTCGAGCTGGCGCTGCTCGCCGCGCTGACGCTGTACGGTCCGATGCAGGAGCCGCTGAATTACGATCTGCGGTGGAAGGAATGGTCGGATCTGACGGGCGACTACTACGCCAAGCGCTGGCACGCCTTCTTCACCATGCTCGCGCAGCACTTCAAGAAGCGCAAGTCCGTCTCGACCGTCTGCCGCGACGCGCAGGACGGACGCAACCCGCAGCGCGGCAACAAGTTCTGCAAGGAGCTGGACAGGCTCGAGCGCAAATGGATCGCGTCCTGCCAGCCGAAAGCGCCCGGCGACGAGGATGCGCTCGACGCCGCGCAGGAGCTGTTCACAAAATACAAGCCGCTCGTCGAAAGCGATACGCTCTGACGCAAAAGAAAAACCGGACAACCTTTTTCGGCTGTCCGGTCGTTTTTTACCCTCGGGACGATCACGCGTCCGTTTCTTCTTTTTCCCAGACGACTTCGTCCTCGACGAAGCCCTTTTTCTTTTTGGCGGCGACGACGGCCTTGGCGATAAAGCCGCTGGAGAACACCAGCGCGGAAACCGCCCAGCCGGCCGCGATCTGCGCCCAGATCGGGTAGTCCGGGTTGTACGTGCCGTTCTGCTTGGCGAACAGAACGATCATATTCCAGACGAACAGCGCTGACAGCAGCAGCGGAGAGACCACCTTGACGGACGACGCGAACCACCAGTACGGCGCCTTGAAGCGATTTGCGTTGCGGTTGACCTCGAAGAGGATGCTGCGCAGATCGACTCTGCGGCTCCAGCCGACGGCGATGCACTCCAGGATGCCGACGAGGATGAGGTTGATCGAATTCGCCCAGTTGTCCACGATGTCGAGCCACGCAAGACCCGCGCGCGTGACGAACAGCAGCGAGATCACGCCGGCGATGCAGCACACGCCGATCGTGACTCTTTTGGGCTTGAGGTGGAACTTGTCCGACACGGCCGCCGAAACGCCCTCCACGATCGAAAACGCGGAGTCGATGGCGAGCGTGATGAGCATCAGATAGAAGATCGCGCCGAACAGAGCGTTCAGCCAGCCGACGCTCGTCAGGTTGACGATCGCCTGCGGATAGACGATGAACGCGGTCGCGATACCGCTGGCGGTGATCTTGTCGAGCATGCCGGTGCCGCCCATCGTCGAGAACATCACGACGCCGGACAGGACGCTGATCGCCATATCGGAGAACGCGATGATCAGCGCGTCCGCCGCGACGTCGGCGTCGTTGCGCAGATACGAACCGTAGGCAAACATGATCGCCATCATGAT
>CADAGA010000110.1 GCA_902787275.1 Oscillospiraceae bacterium
CCGTATTCGTTTTCCAGACCGAGACCTTGACGCGCTGCGAGTTCGGAACGGTCAGAACGTATTCCATGACGTTCGTCTGCGCGTTCACCGTTCCGTCCAGCGTGACGCCGTCCGGATGCTGGAGCAGCGTGATCTCGCCCGTACTGCCGACGGTGAATCGGATGTGCGAGGGCAGCGG
The DNA here is from genome assembly GCA_902787275.1 of Oscillospiraceae bacterium. GTDB lineage: Bacteria > Bacillota > Clostridia > Oscillospirales > Acutalibacteraceae > UBA1425. Next base: position 179 of record CADAGA010000110.1, read on the forward strand.
CTGATAGCCGTTGGGCGCAGCCGACTCACGCAGCTCGTAGGTGCCGGGCGCGAGCGTGTTGTCCAGACGCGGGATCACACCGTTGGCGTCGGTGACCAGATTCGCGTAGCCGGGCATCGGGTTGAAATCGATCGTCGTAACGCCGCCGATGGTCACCTGACGGTGCAGCGCAAAGCGCACGCCCGCCAGAGGCAAATCGGAATCCGCATCCTTTTTGATTGCCTCGAACGTACGCGAACGATTCTTCAAAACCAGCGTGGGCGTGATGCCCGCACCCTGCGTGAGCACGTAATACTCCTGTCCCACGCCGCTGACCGTCACTGTGCCGTTGCTCAGGCGGATGGTGACGTCGTCGGGCAGACCGTAGAAGCCGCTCGGCGTCACGATCTCCGAGAGCGTGTAGTCCACGTCGTCTCTCAGGAACGCGATCGTGATCAGACCGTCCGCATCGGACGTGAACGTGCCGATCAGCGTATCGTTTTCGTCGCTGAGCGTGAACTGCGCGCCCGCAAGCGGCGTCGTGCCGTTCCACTGTGCCTTCTTGAGCACGATACCGGGACGGTTGTTCGTCGTCGTGTCCACACGGACGTTGGAATCGTTTTCGATCTGTCCCTTATCGTACAGAACGGTATACTCGAAATCGGACGGCGTCGATTCGCCGATCTGCGTTCCGCTGACCGTCGCCGTGCCTTCATGCGGGATCAGCGTGATCGAATCGTAGCTCGCGACGTAACCGTCCGCATCGGGCTGTGACGGATTCGTCAGCGCGACCTCGCGGATCTCGTACTGATTGAACGGTACTGCGACCGGAAGCCGCTGGAAGTACCAATACAGGCTGTTCTGTCCCTGCGCGAGCTGGCGCACGGTGTCCGGGACGAGCGTCAGATGCGCCTCGTCCGCTCCGGTATACACCGCGAAGTAGGTCGGTCCGCGCTGCGACATGTAGTCGGAGTCCGACCAGAGCTTGTTGACGCGCAGACCCCAGCCCTTCAGGTTGCAGACGTCCACGTGCGGGTCCTGGTTCGCAACGATCGTATCCTGCACGGGATCGGCCGAATCCGTTCCCGTCGCGTTCAGGCCCTCCGGATAGAATACGTATTTCTGCAGCGAGTAGCCGTCGGGGATCTCGTAGCCGCGCTCCTCGACCTTGTACTGCGTGTCGGCAAGGATCTCGCGCACCTCGACCACGTAGAACGGCGGGATCTTCGAGATCGAACCGTTCATCGAAGTCGTAAAGGTCGTCCTCGCTCTCTCCTGCGCCGTAAACTGGGTGTAGTCCGTCTTGCCTGCGCCGAGCGGTTCAAATTGCTGGTTCTGGGCATTCCAGACGCAGTATACGCCGTCCTCGTTCTTGACGTGATAGGACTGCATGTTCGCAACATCGAGACCGTCTGAATACTCCGGTCCGAGATACAGACGGAAATTGAAAATTGCGGAGTCAAAGTGCAGCTCGTTTTCGCCGGTCTCGTCGTACAGCACCTTGCGGATCGTCAGATTCCGCAGCGCGGCCGGGTCGACGTTGTTGCGGTACGTCACGCGCGGACGCTGCTTGGCGGAAGCGTATTCGATGCCGTAATCCTCACGGTTGTCGTGTCCCGTGATCTCGGTGCCCTCCACTTCCGTGCCGTTGACCTCGACGCTGCTGTAAACGTCGGTGTTGATGCCGCACTCCACGATCCGGTAGGAGATCGCGTCGTCCGGCAGATCGATCTCGGCGACCTCTGTCGGTTTCAGGATGAACACGCTGTTGTAGGTGACGCCGTCGATGCTCATTGTCGGCTTGTACTTCACCGGCGTGATGGTGTCCTTATAATACACCTTGATATTCAGATCGTCCTCGGTAAGAAGGTAATCGGCGTCGTCCTCCGCCTTCTTGTACCAGATCTGATACGGATACTCCGCGAGGATGGATTCGGGTTCGTCCACGTTGCCGAGTTCCTTGCTCAGCAGCACCGTGCCGGGTCTGACCGAAGCGAGGTTGAAACGCATGTGCAGGTTGGAGGCGCCGGCGCCGCGTTCCATGTAGAAGATACGCATGGTGTGCGTCGTATAGGACTTGAACACGTACTCGCCTCTGGCGTTCTGCTCGAAGATCTCGTCGACGTACGCCTGCGCCTCGGCAGCCGTGTGCTTGACCCCGGTTTCCGGATCTGTGCGGTTGAGATAGTTATTGTAGAACAAGCTGTACAGCGTCGTATGACTTCCGTTGACCATGACGTCGCCCGTGCAGAAGTTGACCGTGCCTGCCAGCGCACTGTGGATACCGCCGAGGTCGATGACCAGCTCGCCGTCCACGTACAGCCAGAAGTCGTCGTCGCCGGTGAATTCATAGATGATGTCGTGTCCCCACGCGTCGTGACCGTTGGGCGTCTGGACGAAGCTCGCCTCCAGCTCCATGCCGAAGTAGTAGTCCGGATTGCGCACCAGGTACATATGCTCGCCTTTTCGCGGATCGCCGTTCGGCAGCTCCTGCGCAAGAGCGTTGTACAGATTCTTGGGGTTGATGGAAGAGAAATAGCCCGCTTCGATATCGTTGAAGGGCATGAACTGACCGTGTTTCAGGGTCGCTCTGTCACCGGTATCCATCGAACCGAGTTCTTCATAGACGTTGAAATTGCCGTTGCTCTGCAGACTCGCAAAGTTCTGCGTGCTGTCATACTCGAAGTAACCGGTCGCATTGTAGATACTCTGGATAAACAGATGGTTGGCGTCCACTTCCTTGGTCGAATCGAACAGCTCCGAAAACGGTCTGCCGGTATTTACGGCGGTCGGGTAGCCGTTCTCGTCCAGATCGGTGGACAACAGGCCGTTGACCGTCGTCGTGACCGCACCGCCGACGCTGCTGCCGAGGATGATATCCTGTTCGTTCGGATTCGTGTTGACGTTATTGGCCTTTGCGGTGAAGTCGATCAACTTCATCGTGATGCCGTGCTGATTGTTGTCGACCGTCTGCACCGTCGTCAGCGAATCGTCCGGAACGAGATCCTGGATGATGGCAAAATAGAAGTCGTCCGTCTGGTTGAGCGGACACGACGCGATGTGGTCGTCGACAACGTTCAGTCCGACGTAGGAGTAGTTTGCGTCGTCCCACGCGACGATCGGCGTATAGTAATAGCCGTTGCGGCGGCCGTTGAGGTTGATGCCGATGGTGTTGTCGGACAGGATCTGCCCGTCTGAAACCTGCGGCGCTATGAACTTCTCCGAATACGGATTGTACAGCTCGTAGTAATAGTTGGGGTCGTTCGTCCCCTCCCAGTAGTATTCCACGAAGTTCCACAGCAGCGTATTGATACGGTTGCCGACCCACCGGATGGAGTCGCCGGATTCATAGCAGGGAACCAGCGATCCGTCGTGGTCGACGGCGTAAAACTCATACCGCTTGGTGGAATTGTTCCAGACACGGGTATAAAGAATGACGTGCGATCCGTTGGTGATGCTCGGGTCGGACACGCTGACCTTCCGCGCGGAATAGGTCATCAGATAATCCGGCGTCAGATCGGTCATCTCCACGAAGTTGAGCCACTCGCTGCCGACAGTGCCGCCGACCGAAAAGCCCGTAGCGACATTGCCGCTGTAGGTCAGCGTAGCGTCGCTCGAAGTTTGCAGACAGATCTGTCCCTCGTGCGTTCCCGTGCCCGGGATGACGCGCAGCTTACAGTTATTATCCGGAACGCTGACCAGCGCCGGTCCCTCGGACGTGAGCTGCAGATACCTGAGACTGCCGTTCACGTTGGCCGTGAGGTAATAGAGATCGTCTTCGACCCAGTCAAACGTCCACTCGGTGATATCAGCTGCGTTTGAGACGAACACGACGTCGTCTCTGTTGTTCTCCTTTTCCAGAACAACCAGCCCCATTGCTTCGAGCGCACCGCCGCCGTCCACTTCCTGCGCCATCAGCGCCTTGCCCATCGTGTGACCCGAATAGTTCATCAGGCCGACCGTTCTGCCGTCAAGACCGTAAACGTCGTCCGACGTGATTTCGAAGGTGTAATGCCAGAACCCGATCTTGGCGTTCGTATCCATGTTCGTATTGTACGCAGCAAAAGACTTGCCGCTGGTGCCGCCCTGCATGTTCCAGCAGTAATTATTATCGACCTTGATCTGAAATGCGTTTGGCACGGGCTGATGCGTGGAATTGTTTATAAACGGTTCGATGGTAAACACCGTCGCCTGGCTCTGCCCGACGAAGGAAAGACTGTTTCCGTTCTGCTTGACGTACTGCTTTTCCATATCATCGCTGTAGCAGTAAGCGCGGAACTGGTTGGACGAACCATCGACGAACTCAAAGTAGTACAGGTCAGCTGTTTCGGGGGGCGTAGGCTGCTTCGGAGTCGTTTTGGTAATACCGGTTCGGCTGCTGTTGATCCGGAACTGCTGATTGGTGAAAAAGAAGCCGTCCGTATGTCCGACGTAAACGCCCTCATCGGCAAGCGCACGCAGACGATTGACCGACGAGACCTGTTCCCACTCCGAGATGATGCCGTCCGCGGAAGGACCGCTCACGATCGCGTACGCCGAGAAGCCGTCCGTCTCGAAGCAAACGTCGTCTTTATCGACGTCGACGCCGCGCACCACCTTCGGCGTTTCAAGTCTGCCGGCAAAGTGGACGACGCTCACGTCCTCTCCGGGCAGCTCGTCGAAATCCGACATGCGGATGCGCACGTCTACCGTCGCACCGAGAGACGGCTGCCAGATGCGCTCGGGATCTTTCCTGTCGACGATCGAGATGTCCAGAATCCGCGTGTAAGAGAACTCCGTACCATCCGTTCGCAGCACCGACTGCATCTTGTCAACGTAGCCGTCATACCGCGCATCCGACTCGGAGATCTCCCGCACGTCCAGCCGCGCGTCCCGCGGGATGCCGGCGTCGTCCCCGAACGAAACGCTCACCTTGTACGTGCTGCCGTCCGAGGTGCGGCACTTTGTGCTGATCTTATGCGAAGCAGATGCACTGGCACTGATGCTCTCAGCCGCGATCGTCGAGAACGAAACGGAACCGGAGGTAAGAAGCATGACGATGCAAAGCAGCACGCACAGAGCGCTGCGCAGACGAAGCGAACGCGTTTTCATGGCTTCTCCCTCCTTCCGTAAATTCTAAAAATGATGATAACGTAAAAAACAGCAAAAAACCGCATTACGCATAAACGCTATTTTACTAAATATAGATTATAGTACGATAATTATAAAATTTCAAGTGGAAAGCAATTCTTTTTATAAATATGTGAATACACACAAAAACTGCCGACCGTTTTTGTAAAAACGGAACAATCTGACCAAGACAAAAAGCCGCACGCGACAATCCTGCACGCGTGCGGCTGAACATAAGCGACAAAAAGCAGATGGTTTTCTTTGTTTCGGTACCTTATTTCATACCGTTCAGCTGCTTCTTTGTTTGCATTCGGTTCCGAACAATTCATCAGAATTCAAGGGTTCGGCATGTGTCATCCCCTTCCGATTTCACAGCTTTCCCTCTTATCAAAACAGATAATACAGCACCATTATGAGAATAAAAACCACGACCGGCGTCCAGCCGTAATCGGGCTTTTTGCCGCGATCCGGTTCATCCTCCTCGTTTTCCGACTTCATCAAGCAGATCAGAAGGTCGTCGTCCACGTGTTTTCACCTCTTTATGCACAGTACAGCACGCATGCTGTCCGATAACCCTCCCCACAATCGAAAAGTCGCGCGTTTTCTGTCGTCCTTGCTCCTTTTCCCCTTGACGCGCATCGCCCGCAGCGATATACTGATGCAAAGAGGTGATACGATGCACGCAGATCTTTACGACTACGACGGCACCATCTGTCCCGGCGATACCGGCACAGCGTTCTGGCTGTACTGCCTCGTGCGGCGGCCGTATATCCTGCTCTTCCTGCCGATCCAGATCGTCGGCGTCATACTGTATCTGAGCGGCGCGCACAGTGCGTTCGCGCGGCACGCGAGCGTGTACTGCTTCCTGCGCGCTGTGAACAGTGAAAAGCTCGTGCAGCGCTTTGCCGAAAGGCGCGTGCGAAAGACGTATCCGTACTTCACACAGCGTGACCGCTCGAAACCGGTCGTCGTCTGCTCTGCGTCGCCGGAATTCCTGCTAAGGCCCATCTGCGACCGGCTGGGCGTCGGGATCGTAATAGCCACCGACGTCGATCCGAGAACCGGAGTCATCCGCGGAAAGCGGTGCAAGGGCAAGGAAAAAGTCCGCCGTCTGCGCGAAGCGCTGCCGGACGCCGCGTTCGACAGCGTCTACTCCGACTCGCTGCGGCACGATGCCTTCATCCTGCGGCTCAAACGCCATACCTTCGATC
>CADAGA010000111.1 GCA_902787275.1 Oscillospiraceae bacterium
GTCGTAAGACGGATTGTGGATGACCTCGCTGACGCCGGTGATGCCGTAACGCTCCAGATCTGCTGCTTTCATATTGTATCTCTCCTTCTTCTCCCGCAAATTGCAGGCGGATTTTTTAGCTGAAGTTTATTATACCATATTCGCGGGCGTTGCGCAAGCTTTTTTCATGATGTTTTTCAATGTCCGCAAAATGCAAATTGCCCGCATCCCGGGGGAACCCCCGATGGTGCGGGCAGATGGTTTAAAACAGTATCGCGTTGTCGGCGTCTCAGTCCGGGATGCCGTACTTTTCGATCACGAAATCCAGATCCTTGTCGCCGCGACCGGAGAGATTGATGAGCACGGAGCCGTGCTCCATCGTCTGCGCGAGCTTCATGCCGTAAGCCACGGCGTGCGAGCTCTCGATCGCAGGGATGATGCCCTCCAGACGCGAGAGCTTGTAGAATGCGTCGATCGTTTCGTCGTCGTCGATCACGTCGTATTGGACGCGGCCGATCTCCTGCAGGAACGCGTGCTCGGGACCGGAGGACGGATAATCGAGACCGCTGGCGATCGAATAGACCGGTGCGGGATCGCCGTTTTCATCCTTGAGCATGATGCTGTTGAAGCCGTGCATGATGCCCTCGGTGCCGAATTTCAGGCTCGCGGCATGGTCGCCGAGCTTTGCACCGCGGCCGAGCGGCTCCACGCCGTAGATATCCACGGGATCGTTCAAAAAGCCCGCGAACAGGCCTGCCGCGTTGCTGCCGCCGCCGACGCACGCCACGATCGCGTTCGGCAGATGGCCGGTCATATCGATGAACTGTTCTCTCGCTTCGATGCCGACGACGCTCTGGAAGTCGCGCACCATCATCGGGAACGGATGCGGGCCGAGCACGGAACCGATGCAGTAGATCGCGTCGTTGTATTCCTTGCTGTACGCCTCGAACGCGGCGTCGACCGCTTCCTTGAGCGTTTTCAGGCCGTGCGTCACCTCGACCACGTTCGCGCCGAGCACCTTCATGCGCGCGACGTTCGGCGCCTGCTTCTTGATATCGACGGAGCCCATGTAGATGTCGCACTTCAGTCCGAAATACGCCGCGGCCGTCGCCAGCGCCACGCCGTGCTGGCCGGCGCCCGTTTCGGCGATGACCTTTTTCTTGCCCATATATTTCGCCAGCAGCGCTTCGCCCATGCAGTGGTTGAGCTTGTGCGCGCCGGAATGGTTCAGATCCTCTCGCTTGGCATACAGCTGCACCCGGCCGCCGAGCGCGTTCGACAGACGCTCCAGATGCGAGATGGGCGTGGGTCTGCCCTGAAACTCCGTACGGATGCGGCGCAGCTCCGCAATGAACTTGCGCGACTGGCAGATGGAGAAGTATGCGTCGGTGATCTCCGCCATGGCAGCCTTCAGCTTGTCGTCGATATAGACGCCGCCGTACTTGCCGAAGAAGCCGTCCTTGTCGGGGTAATGGTTGAAATAGGTGTCGAAATCCACGTTGTTGAAAATCATGTCTGTTCCTCGATTCGAGCGGCTGTGCCGCAAAAAATATGATGAAAGAATTATATCACACTCAAGCGCGCGGTGTCAAGGAAACGAAGCAGTTTTCGGGAGCGCATGAAAAAGCATTTTCTTATTGACAACGGTTGCGGTTCGTGTTATACTGAAATTTGCAAATCATTCGCAAATTCGGAGGAGGGATTCGGAATGTCGGCCAAAAAACGGATGACCGCGTGTCTGTTGGCCGGTCTGATCCTGTTTGTGACCCTCGTTTCCGGGTTTGAGATCGCTCGTGAGGCACATCACATCTGCGTCGGCGCGGAGTGCCGCATCTGTGCGCAGATCACGGTCGTGCGCGAACTGTTGAAAACGGTTTCCGCGGCGGTCGTTTTGCTGTTCTTTGCGCGGACGGTCTTTCGTGTGCGGCGCTTCGCAGCGAAACCGTCACGCGGCGTTTCGGCAGGATCACCCGTATATCTGCGCGTGAAGCTGCTGAATTGACCTCGCCCGCGCGATCCCATCATTGATTAAAACAATTCGGAGGACAAATATGAAAAAAACAGTTGCACTTTTGCTTATGCTCTGCCTGCTGGCGGGGCTTATGACCGGATGCGGCGCGGGAAGCGACGCGTCCAAAACGAAAAAAATCAACGTCGTGACGACGATCTTTCCGATGTACGACTGGCTGCGCGAGATCGGAGGAGATCAGATCGAGCTGACGCTGCTTCTGGATAACGGCGTCGATCTGCATTCCTACCAGCCGAACGCGCAGGATCTCGTGAAGGTGTCCGCGTGCGATCTGTTCGTCTACGTCGGCGGCGAGTCGGACAAGTGGGTCGACGACGCGCTCGCGAGCGTGCAGAATCCGGACAGAGTTACCGTGAACCTGCTTGAATCGCTCGGCGACGCCGTGAAAGAAGAGGAGCTCGTCGAGGGCATGGAAGCCGAGGAGGAAGAAGCGGAAGAAGGAGAAGAAGAGGCGGAGTACGACGAGCACGTCTGGCTCTCGCTCAAAAATGCGGCGGCGCTGTGCCGGCTGCTGGCGGAGAAACTCGGCGAGGTCGATCCGCAGAACGCGGAACTGTACGTAAAGAACATGGAAGCGTATACCGCGAAGCTGCTCTCGCTGGACGCGCAGTATAAAGCTGCGGTCGACGGCGCGGCGAAAAAGACGCTGCTGTTTGCCGACCGGTTCCCGTTCCGTTATATGGCGGATGATTACGGCCTGACCTATTACGCGGCGTTTGTCGGCTGCTCGGCGGAGACGGAAGCGAGCTTCAAGACCATCCTGTTCCTGGCAGGCAAGGTCGACGAGCTTGGACTCGGCAGCGTTCTGCAGATCGAGAGCGCCGACGGCTCCATCGCGCGGACGGTGATCGAGAACACGAAGACGAAGGATCAGCAGATCCTGACGATGAACTCTCTGCAGTCTGTGACGGCGCAGGACGTCGAAGCCGGCGCGTCATACCTCGCGATCATGACGGAGAACCTCAGCACGCTGCAGGCGGCGCTGGGATAATAGAAAAAACAGATGAAGAACGGTCCGCTCTCAAAACGAGAGCGGACCGTTCGGACTCTTGCAGGTCTGATTCAGGAATAAAGATTGAGGACTTTGTTTGCATAAGCGTTTCAGAATGATCTCTGAACATGTTTATTGCTGATGACATTTTCCACACGGCCGATAGCCGTTTTGAATAGCGGCGTTGAAATCATTTGTTTCGGAGTAATTCTCTGGGAAAATGTCTTTTACTGATGAACAACTCGGATAGTGGATTCTCATCGTATTTGTATTCAGTACATAGTATTCTGCCGTCTGCTGTGCAACTGTTGTTTGCGGTCTGGTGGTTGTTGGCGCGATATATGCAGTTGTCGGAGCTGTAGTTGATGTTGTTGGCTTGGTAGTTGTTGTCGTCGTTGTCGTTGTAGACGTAGTCGTTGTTGTGGTTGGATTGGTCGTTGATGGTTTCGTGGTTGTCTCGACTTCCGTTGGCGCCGCCTGATTTGTTTCTTGAATCGAATCCGCAGTCGAAGATTCTTCGAATACCTCACGGTTCTCTGTCAAAGAATCCTGTTGCGTGATCGAAACGGCTGCCGGCACGTCGGTTTGTTTGTCTGCCGTATTATCGGAAGAACTCCCTGAAAGCGCAAAAACAAGATAAAGAAGCCATGCAGCCGCAATAAGTCCGTATCTCAGAGCGGGTTTCAGTTTTTTATTCTTGACCAAGATCAACGTCAGCGGCAATGGAAAAATGAAAAGCCAGCCGAGCACCCACAGCCACGTTTTACGCTTCTTCGGTGTTTCCGTTATCGTCCACGTATAGCCGCAATCATTACACATCCCGATGGTTTTATGTACCACAACTTTTTTGCTTTTTCCTTGGATCACCCCATGATTCTCTCTTCGAAAAGCAACGTTTGAACTCCCGCATTTGGGACAACCCTGCTTATTCAGCTTTTCTTGTTCTTTCAACATTTCTGAAGAGATCTGCGCACCACAGAATTCGCAGAACTTTCCGCCTCTGATTTCAGCACCGCAATTTGAGCACTTCATAAAAAACCTCCGTTAACAATAAAAAAAGTGTGCAGCCTCAACCGAAGCCACACACCGAAAAACGCACAGCTCCGATTGTTGCCACACAAACTCCATTCACAACTGCACAAAGCGCTCAACGTATGCGAAAAGACGAGCGTGCATTTTTACCTAAGTAAAATGCACACATTGAGAGCCAATGCGCAAAAGAACCTATTGAGTTTATGTGGCAAGTCCAGTATACCATGCGCGCGGCAGGATTGCAACAGTGTTTTCGATTGCAAAAATGCCGTTTCCTTAAACAAATCTTAAACGTTTTCCGCCTTGTTTCTTAAAGACTGTATCCGTATAATAGTCTTATCCCACGAAGAAGGAGGACGTTGTATGGGTACCGCATTTGCAATTATTTTAGGCACGATGGCATTGACGCCGATCGCTGCGCCGTTCGTCGCGCTGCATTGGCTGGGGGAGAAGCTGATGGTAGCAGTCGGCGGAGCGGCCGGCTATCTGCAGGCATTTTTCCATCTGATCTTTTCCTGACAAACACAAAAAACGGGGGCTGCATTTCGCAGTCCCCGTTCTTCTTATGTGTTCATTCGATGCAGATGCGCTCTGTCGATCTCGTTTTTCCGGTCCGCTCGTCGACGTCAAACAGGCAGCCGGTCAGGATGCAGTCCTGCGTGTCCGGCACGTCGAACCGCGCAGGCATCCCCGTGCGCATTTTGCCGATGATGATCTCCGGCTTGACGCCGAGTACGGACTGCTTCGGGCCGGTCATGCCGAGGTCGGTGATGTAGCCCGTGCCGTTCGGCAGCACCTGATCGTCGGCGGTCAGTACGTGCGTATGCGTGCCGGCGACGACGGAGACTCTGCCGTCGAGAAAGAAGCCGACCGCGCGCTTTTCACCTGTGGAATCGGCGTGCAGATCGACGACGATGATTTTGACCTTTTCGAGCTGCGGCAGGATGCGCTCGGCGCACAGGAAGACGTTTTCCGTGTTGTCCGGCAGAAACGCGTTGCCGGACAGATTGAGCACCGCGACCTGCGTTCTCCCCATGTCGATCACGCCGAAGCCGCGTCCGGGATTCTCGGCGCAGTAATTCGCGGGACGGATGACGTCGTCGCGTTCGTCGAGAAAGTCGTAGACCTCGCGTCTGCCGAAAGCGTGGTTGCCGGTCGTGATGAAATCCACGCCGCTGTCAAACAAATGCTGCGCGGACGCGGGCGTGATGCCGTTGCCGACGGCGGAATTTTCGCCGTTGGCGATACAGAGATCGACGCCCTTGAGCTTCTTGAGCGCGGGAAGATGCCTGCGCAGATAATTGCAGCCGGGTGCACCGACGACGTCGCCGATCATCAGGATTCGCATAGCAGTTCCTTTCCGTATTTCAAAGAAAAGAGGCTGTCCGGCGGACAACCTCTTTCGGTTTGTGTTTATTTCGCGTAGCCGACCGCGCGGCTCTCGCGGATGATGTTGACCTTGATCTGACCGGGGTATTCGAGCTCCTGCTCGATCTTCTGCGCGACGTCGCGCGCGAGCAGCGTCATCTTGTCGTCGGAAATCACCTCGGGCTTGACCATGATGCGCACTTCGCGACCCGCCTGAATGGCGAAGGAACGTTCCACGCCCTTGAACGAAGTGGCGATCTCCTCGAGCTTTGCCAGACGCTTGATGTAGTTCTGGACGTTCTGGTCTTGCGGCGGAGATCGCGTCGGCCGCCTGCACGAGACAGGCCACGATGGTCTTCGCTTCCACGTCGCCGTGGTGCGCCTGGATGGCGTGCACGACGGCTTCGTTTTCCTTGTATTTCTTCGCCCACTCGACGCCCAGCTCGATGTGGCTGCCGTCCATTTCGTGGTCGAGCGCCTTGCCGATATCGTGCAGCAGACCTGCGCGCTTGGCTGTCTTGACGTCGGCGCCGAGCTCGGCGGCCATCAGACCGGCGAGATAGGAGACCTCGAGCGAATGGTTCAGTACGTTCTGACCGAAGCTCGTGCGGTACTTGAGCTTGCCGAGGAGCTTAACCAGCTCCGGATGGATGCCGGCGACGCCCGCGTCGATGAGTGCGCGTTCGCCCGTCTGCTTGATGGTCGCTTCGACCTCGCGCTTGGCCTTTTCGTACATATCCTCGATGCGCGCGGGATGGATGCGGCCGTCGGAGATCAGCTTCTCCAGCGTCAAGCGCGCGATCTCGCGGCGCACCGGATCAAAGCTGGAAACAGTGATGGTCTCGGGCGTGTCGTCGATGATGAGATCGACGCCGGTGATGGTTTCGAGCGTGCGGATGTTGCGTCCTTCACGGCCGATGATGCGGCCCTTCATCTCATCGTTGGGCAGTGTGACGACGGAAACGGTCGCCTCCGCTGCATGGTCTGCGGCACAGCGCTGGATCGCCGTGGCGACGATCTCGCGCGCCAGATTGTCGGCCTCGTCCTTGGTTTTCTGCGTGAAGTCCATGATGCGCACGGCTTTTTCGTGCGTCAGGTCGGCTTCGAGCGTCTGCAGAAGCAGGTCCTTGGCCTGTTCCTTGGAGAAACCGGAGATCCGCTCGAGCTTGTCAAACTGCTCGCGCTTGAGGTTTTCGACGTCGACCAGGCGTTCGTCCGCCTCCTTGATCTTGCGGTTGAGGGTCTCCTCTTTCTTTTCGAGATTTTCGGTTTTCTTGTCCAGACTTTCTTCCTTCTGGATGATGCGGCGTTCCTGCCGCTGCACCTCGGTACGGCGTTCCCGCAGCTCGCGTTCGGTTTCCGTGCGCTGTCTGTGGATCTCGTCCTTGGCTTCGAGAATGGCTTCTTTTTTCTTGGACTCGGCCTGGGAGATCGCGTCGGACACGATCTTCTTTGCCTGCTCCGTGGCGGAACCGATCTTGGCTTCGGCCGTCTTTTTGCGGTACAGGTTGCCCAGTACGAATCCGACGACGCCGAAGATCAGCGCCGCAGCCACCGCGATGATGATCACGATCGTGCTGCTCAAAGTTGTGTGCACCTCCTATGTTTTTTGCGTTGAAAAAAAGAAAAAACGATAAATTCGGCGGCGCGGGGGAAGCGCCGTCTGGATTCACCGTTCAAAAAAATACAGAATGACGGCCGGAAGGCCGTTTTTCAAAAATCCGATGTACCTGCCGAAAAAAGGGCATGCGATCAGAAACTCTATAGAGAGTGCTGATGGAAAAAAGCACGTACGAATGGTTATCGAAAAGCTGTATATAAAACGGTGAAGTCCAAAATAATGTATATTGTTTGGAACAATCACACATCATCTATGCTATTCTAAACTGTTTTTATACGTTTGTCAAGCAAAAATCTTTACAATTCTTAAGATTTTTTTAAAATTTTTATGGATAATCACCAAAACGCGCGTTTTATACCGGAAAGGACGCAAAAACACGGGCAAGAAATCCGCGCAGTTCCCTTGACCTCGGCGGCATGTTAGAGTATAATAGATAAATCAAATGGAAAAAGAGGCGGAAATATGGGCAAGAGAATCGAAATCGCACAGCTTTACAAATCGCCCGAAAGCTATGCCGACGGCGTGATCGCGGTCAGCGGCTGGGTGCGTACCGTGCGCGACAGCAAAAACATCGGCTTTATCGAGCTCAATGACGGCAGCGCGTTCAAGGGACTGCAGGTCATTCTGGAACGCGGCAAGCTCGCGAACTATGACGAGGCGGTCAAGCTGAACGTCAGCGCGGCGGTCAACGTGACGGGCAGACTGATCCTCACGCCCGACGCGAAGCAGCCGTTCGAGCTGAATGCGGATTCGGTGGAGATCGAGGGACTGTCCACGCCGGACTACCCGCTGCAGAAGAAGCGCCACACGCTCGAATACCTGCGCACGATCGGACATCTGCGTCCGCGCGCCAACACGCTCAACGCGGCGTTCCGCGTGCGTTCGGCGGCGGCGTTCGCACTGCACAAATTCTTCAACGAGCGCGGCTTTATCTACGCGCACACGCCGCTGATCACGTGCAGCGACTGCGAGGGCGCGGGGGAGATGTTCCGCGTGACGGCGCTCGACCCCGACGATCTGCCGCGTACCGAGGACGGCAAGGTGGACTACGCCGAGGACTTTTTCGGCAAGCCCGCTTATCTTACCGTATCCGGCCAGCTGCAGGGCGAGGCGATGGCGATGGCGTTCGGCAAGATCTACACGTTCGGCCCGACGTTCCGCGCCGAGCGTTCCTACACGCAGCGCCACGCGGCGGAGTTCTGGATGATCGAGCCGGAGATCGCGTTTGCCGATCTCGACGACGATATGGCGCTGGCGGAGGACATGATCAAATACGTGCTGTCCTTCGTGATGGAGAACTGTCCGGACGAGCTGGCGTTCTTCAACAGCTTCGTGGACAAGGGGCTTCTGGAGCGTCTCGGCCATGTTGTGAACTCCGACTTCGTCCGCTGCCCGTACACGAAGGCGGTCGAGCTGCTCGAAGCGTACAACGACGAATTTGAATACAAGGTCTCGTGGGGCGTCGATCTGCAGACCGAGCACGAGCGCTGCCTGACCGAGCGCATCTTCGGCGCGCCCGTGTTCGTGACGGACTACCCGAAGGAGATCAAGGCGTTCTACATGCGCCTGAACGACGACGGCAAGACGGTCGCCGCGGTCGATCTGCTGGTGCCGGGCATCGGCGAGATCATCGGCGGCAGCCAGCGTGAGGAGCGGCTGGAGCTTCTGGAGCAGCGCATCAAGGAGAGCGGGCTCGATCCGGCGGCATACGACTGGTATCTCGATCTTCGCCGCTACGGCGGTACGAAGCACGCGGGCTTCGGCCTCGGCTTCGAGCGTCTTATCATGTATCTCACCGGCGTGAGCAACATCCGCGACGTACTGCCCTTCCCGCGTACGACGGGCAGCGCAGACTTTTAAAACAGTAAAAAAAGGACAAGGGGGTCTTTTGAATGCGTAAATCGGACATCGGACTCATCGGCCTCGCCGTCATGGGCGAGAATCTGGTCATGAACATGGAAAGCAAGGGCTTTACCGTCAGCGTCTACAACCGCACGGCGGAAAAGGTCACGCGTTTCATCGAGGGCCGCGCCAAGGGCAAGAACGTCGTCGGCACGTACTCTCTCGAGGAGCTGGTCGCGTCGCTCGAAACGCCGCGCAAGATCATGATGATGATCAAGGCCGGTTCTTCCGTGGATGACATGATCGAAAAGCTGCTGCCGCTGCTCAGCGACGGCGACATCATCATCGACGGCGGCAACTCCCACTTTCCGGACACGGCGCGCCGCACGGCGTACGTTGAGTCCAAGGGCAAGCTGTACATCGGTACGGGCGTTTCTGGCGGCGAGGAAGGCGCACTGAAAGGCCCGAGCCTCATGCCCGGCGGTTCTCCCGCCGCGTGGGAAGCGGTCAAGCCGATCTTCCAGGCGATCTGCGCGCACGTCGAGGACGGTTCGCCCTGCTGTGACTGGGTCGGCGAGAACGGCGCGGGACACTTCGTCAAGATGGTGCACAACGGCATCGAATACGGCGATATGCAGCTGATCTGCGAAGCGTATCAGCTCATGCGCGATCTGCTCGGCATGACCGCGGACGAAATGCACGACGTGTTCGCCGAGTGGAACAAGGGTGAACTGGACAGCTACCTCATTGAGATCACGCGCGACATCCTCGCGTATAAAGATACGGACGGTTCTCCGATCGTGGAGAAGATCCTCGACACTGCCGGCCAGAAGGGCACCGGCAAATGGACGGGTATCGCCGCTCTGGACGAGGGCGTGCCGCTGACGCTGATCGGCGAGGCGGTCTTTGCACGGTGCCTGAGCGCGATCAAGGAGGAACGCGTGGCGGCTTCCGCCGTGCTGACCGGCCCCAAGGCGTCGTTCACGGGCGACAAGGCGCAGTTCCTTTCCGACATCCGCGACGCACTGTACGCGGCGAAGATCGTGTCGTACGCGCAGGGCTACACGCTCATGCGCGACGCGGCCAAAACGTACGGCTGGAACCTCAACTACGGCGGCATCGCGCTGATGTGGCGCGGCGGCTGCATCATCCGCAGCGTGTTCCTTGGCAAGATCAAGGAAGCGTTCGACAATGATCCCGCACTGCGAAATCTCCTGCTCGATCCGTATTTCAAGGACGTCATGGACAAGGCGCAGGCAGGCTGGCGTCGCGTTTGCGCGGCGGCTGCGATGCAGGGCGTGCCGATCCCGGCAATGTCCGCGGCGCTCAACTACTACGACGGCTACCGCACGGCAAGACTGCCCGCGAACCTGCTGCAGGCGCAGCGCGACTACTTCGGCGCGCACACCTATGAGCGCGTCGACGCACCGCGCGGACAGTTCTTCCATACCAACTGGACAGGCGAGGGCGGCAACACCGCCGCGTCGCAATACACGGTTTGATGAGGTGACAGTATGAAATTGCGTGAACAGTACACATGGGCGCTGGTCGTGCCGACCAGCATGGGCGTGCGCATCTGCCCGCCGAGCGGACAGCCCGTCGCGTCAAGCAATCTTTTCCAGATGCAGGCAACGTCCGCAGAGACGAACGTGGCGAGCATCTCCTCGTTCCTCGGTCTGCCGGTCAAGGTGCTGACCACCTTCGTCAAGGACAGCCCTGTCGCGGATTTCATCAAGCGCGATCTGCGCGCGCGCGGCATGGCGTATGAGGGCAAGGAAGTCCCGCAGGGCGGCCCGTGGGGCTACCGCCACCAGTTCAATATCGCGGACAGCGGCTGTGGTTCGCGCGGCCCGCGCGTGCAGAACGACCGCGCCGGCGAAGTCGGCCGGACGCTGTCGATCGACGATTTCGACCTCGACCGCATTTTCGGCAAGGAAGGCGTTGCGGCGCTGCACCTTTCCGGTCTGATCGGCGCGCTGTCGCCGGAGACGGGCAAGTTCTGTCTGGAGCTTGCGCGTGCGGCGAAGAAATACGGCACGCTGATCTCCTTCGACCTCAACTTCCGCGCGACGTTCTGGAAGAACCGTGAGGAAGAGCTGCGCGCGATCTTCACTGAGATCGCCTCGCTCGCCGACATCCTCGTCGGCAATGAGGAGGATTTCCAGCTGTGCCTCGGCATCCAGGGACCCGAAGCGGGCGGCAAGGATCTCGCCGGCAAGATCGACGGCTTCAAGGGCATGATCGAGCGTGTGCGCGAGGCGTTCCCGAACGCGTCCGTCTTTGCGACGACGCTGCGTCAGGTGGTCAACGCCAACGAGCATCTGTGGGGCGCGATCCTGTTTGCGGACGGCGAATGGCATATTGCCGAGCCGCGTCCGATCCGTGTGCTTGACCGCATCGGCGGCGGCGACGGCTTCGTCGGCGGCCTTCTCTATGCGCTGCTGCGCGGCTGGGACGCCGAGAAGCAGCTGCAGTTCGGCTGGGCGAGCGGCGCGCTGGCGACGACGTTCCTGACCGACTACGCGCAGCCCGCGGACGAGGATATGGTCTGGAGCGTCTGGAGCGGCAACGCCCGTGTCAAGCGGTAAACGATATGATGAAACGAACGATTTCTCTGCTGCTGTGCCTTGCGCTGCTGAGCGGACTTCTGTCCGTCGGCGCGTCTGCGCTCGAAGCGGACGACGCGTGGCAGCAGTATTATGCAGCATATACCGAGGACGGCAGCGCCGTCTATATGGCGCCGGGTGCGGACGAGACCGAGCGCAACTTTTCGTGGTATGCGCCGCAGGACGCCGGCACCTGCCGTGTGCTCGTCGGCGAGCGTGACGATCTGTCCGACGCAAAGACGTTCACCGGCACGAGTCTGGAAACGCCCGAGGGCGATCTGCGCTGCAAGGTCACCGTCTCCGCGCTGGAGGCGGGCAAGACGTACTTTTACAAGTGCGCGACCGACGCGTGGGAGAGTGAAGCGTACACGTTCTCCACGGTCAGCGGCGGCGACTTCACCGCGATGTACACGACGGATATCCACGTCAGCTACGAGGAGGACGACGCCGACAAGCTGATGGATCAATCCTACACGTTCTCCCGCGTGCTGGAGGATGCGGCCGACCGCGGCGATCTCGATCTCGTGATCTCCGCCGGCGATCAGGCGTCGCGCGGCTACCGCAGCGAATACGCGGCGCTCGTTGCGTCGCCC